>JACZWD010000189.1 GCA_022572335.1 Pseudomonadota bacterium | reverse complement strand
ATGCTCGGCGCCGACCCGCGTCAGGTCGTGCGCCAGCGGCCCGCCCGACGAGGCCACCAGGGCGCGGCCGCCGGCCTCGACGATGGCCCCGGCGATCTCCACCGCGCCCCGTTCCACGCCGCCGCCGGCGCCGAAGGCCGGCAGCACCTGGAGCACGGTCGCCATGCGCCCCGCCGACGGGCCGGCCCTGCCCAAGGTCCGTTCCTCGCCGGCGGCGATGGTGGTACTCTCCGTCTTCCCGTTCATGCCCGCGACCTCATCATGACCGACGCAACAAAGCCCGCCGCCGTCGCCCCGCACATCCTATCACGCGATGGCGGCGGGACTATCGCCTACCACTTCACCCCTGGCAAGTCTCCCGGCGTCGTGTTCCTGACCGGATTGATGTCCGACATGGAAGGCGGCAAGGCGCTCTCGCTGGAGGGCTTCTGCCGGGCGCGCGGGCAGGCCTTCCTGCGTTTCGACTACTCCGGTCACGGGGCTTCCTCCGGCGCTTTCACCGACGGCACCATCGGCCGCTGGGCCGAGGACACGGTTTTCGTGCTCGATGAACTGACCGACGGCCCCCAGGTGCTGGTGGGGTCCTCCATGGGCGGCTGGATCATGCTGCTGGCGGCCCTGAAAAGGCCGCACCGGGTGGCCGCACTGCTCGGGACCGCCGCCGCGCCCGATTTCACCGAGGACCTGATCCGGCCCGGACTCACCGGAGAACAAGAGGCGGCGCTGGAGCGGAACGGTCTTGTCCGGCTCCCCGGCGACTACGGCGAAGACCCCTACCCCATTACCAGGGCGCTCCTGGAGGACGGCCGCACGCACCTCCTGTTGCGCCAGGAGATCCCGCTCGGGATCCCCGTCCGCCTGATCCACGGCATGAAGGACGCGGACGTGCCCTGGGGGACCAGCCTGCGCCTCGCCGGGCGGCTGAAGACCGGCGACGTGGAGGTCGCCCTGGTCAAGGACGGCGGCCACCGCCTGTCGGAGCCGGAAGACCTGGAACGCCTGTGCGGGACCCTGGAGGCGTTGCTGCGCCATATGGAAAACGGCCGGCCGGAGCGCCCGCCCGCGGGGTGACCCGCCTGCCGCTCATTCTTCCGCCGCCAGCACCGCCCGCAGGCCCGCCCGGTAGTCGGGGAATTTCAATCGCACGCCCAGCTCGCCCTTGATGCGGCTGTTGTCCACCCGCCGGTTGTCGCGCCAGAACGAAAGCGCCATCGGCGACATCTCCTTGGCCGCCTGGTGGAAAGGGACCCGCGGCGGCGCATCCACGCCCAGGAGCTCGCAGGCGAACGCCACCACGTCGGCCGCCGGGGCCGGTTCGTCGTCGCAAACGTTGTAGACGGCGCCCGGGCCGGGGCGCGCCATGGAGGCCCTGAGGACGGCCGCGATGTCGTCCACGTGGATGCGCGCGAACAGGTGACCGGGCTTGTCGATGCGCCGCGCCCGGCCGGCGCGCACCGCGTCCAGCGCGCTGCGCCCGGGGCCGTAGATGCCGGACAGGCGGAAGACGTGCACCGGCACGCCGGCGGCGCGCCACAGGTCCAGCCAGCCCTTTTCGGCCCCGGCGCGGCGGCGGCCGTGTTCCGACGTCGGGTTGACGGCGGCGCTCTCGTCCACCGCAGCGCCGCCCGTGTCCCCGTAGACGCCGGTGCTGGACAGGTATCCGGCCCAGGCCAGCCCCTTCATCGCCGCCATGGCGCCGGCGTGGCGGGCGAGCACGGGATCGCCTTCCGCGTCGGGGGGGACGGAACTCAACAGGTGGGTGGCGCCGCCGAGCGCCGCCCCGGCGTCGTCCAGGGGCCGGTCGCGGTCGAAGAGAAAGGCGTCGATACCGTCCGCCGCCAGGTCCGCCCGCGCGGCTTCGTCCCGGCAGGTGCCGGCCACGGTCCAGCCTTCGCCCATCAGGGCCGCCGCCAGGACCCGGGCGGTGTAGCCCAGTCCGAAACAGAACAGGCGCGGTTGGCCCATCAGTGCCTCTCCGGCGTTTCCCGGTGCTCGGGGCTTGCAATCGGCGCGGGCGGCGCCGACTCTATCGGCCGCGAGCGTTGTTGTACAAGGGAGTACCGGTGGTCACGGCCGTGTCCCTGCGCGTGGCGGCCCTGGCCGTCGTATATCTTGCCGTGGTGCCCGCCGCCGCGCCGGCGGAGATCGACCATGCCCGCGAGTACCGCGCCTGCATGACGTTGGTCCAGCGGGATGCCGAGGAAGCCTTCGAATCCGCCCTCGCCTGGCGCGACATGGGCGGCGGCGACGCCGCCAGCCACTGCGTCGCGGCGGCGCTGTTGGGCCTCAAGCAGTACGCCGAGGCCGCCCGGCGTTTCGAAACCCTGGCCCGGAAGATCAAGGCCAAGCCCCGTTTCAAGGCGCAGTTGCTGGCCCATGCGGCCCAGGCGTGGCTGTTGGACGACAAGCCCGGGCGCGCCGACAGCGTGCTCACGGCGGCCCTCAAGCTCAACCCGGACGCCGCGGACCTGCTCATAGACCGGGCCGTGGCGCGGGCCGCCATGAAACTTTACCGGGAAGCCGTGGAGGATCTGGACCGCGCCGTCGAACTGGAGCCCGGGCGCGCCGACGCTTTCGTATTCCGCGCCAGCGCGTACCGCTACCTGGACAGCCTGGACCTGGCGGCGGCGGACGCCGAACGGGCGCTGGCGCTCGACGCGGGTCATCCCGAAGGGCTGCTCGAACGTGGCATCGTCCGCCGCCTCAAGGGCGACGACGACGGCGCCCGGCGGGACTGGCTCAAGGTGCTGACCATCGCCCCCGGAACGTCCGCCGCCCGGGCCGCCCAGGCCAATCTGCAAAAAATGGACGTCAAGGCGCGCTGACGGGCTCACAAGGGGGGATCTCTTCGCCGCGCCGCCGCGCCCCGGTCAGAAATCCAGGTCCGCGTAATGCTTGGCCGGCACGGCGCCGGAGACATGATCGGCGAGGATGGGGCGGAAACTGGGCCGCGACTTGACGCGTGCATACCATTCCTTTGCCCCCTCGTGCTCCTCCCACGGCACGTCGCCCAGATAATCGACCGCGGAGAAATGGGCCGCGGCGGCCACGTCGGCGAGGGAGAGATGGTCGCCGGCCAGCCAGTTGCGCCGCTCGCTCAGATAGGCCACGTAATCCAGGTGGGTGTGAATGTTGGTGTATCCGGCGCGGATGGCCCGGGAATCGGGCGCATGCTCCCCGCGCAGGCGTTTCATCACCTTTTCGCCGACCAGGTTTTCCGTGACCTCGGCATTGAACTTGTGGTCGAACCAGGAAACCAGGCGCCGCACCTCGGCCCGCTCCAGGGGTTGGCGGCCGATGAGCGGGGGCTCGGGGTGGGTTTCCTCCAGGTACTCGCAGATGACGCCGCTTCCCGAAAGGACCGTGCCGTCGGGCTCCACCAGCACCGGGACCTCGCCGGCCGGGTTGAGGGCGAGGAACGCCTTGCGCCGTTCCCAGACGGTCTCCTCGTGCAACTCCGCTTCGATCTGCTTCTCGAGAAGAACGATCCGGACCTTGCGGCAAAAGGGGGACAGGGAAAAATGGTAAAGCGTCCGCATGAACCGGTTCTTATACCCGAATCCCGGTTGGCAAAACAGGAAAGCCGCGCCGGCCCGGTATAATGCCGAATCCCGGACCCTTGCGGCCCATGCCGGAACGGGACCGGGCGCCCTTTGGCTCCCGGTCCCCCCGCCAAGGGGAATGCGGACATCACGTCCTTGTTATTCAAAGTGATGGGAGAAACCTTTGCATCATTGTAATTCTCTCCAATATTCGGGTTTGTGCCATAATGGCGGCCCCGGGGGTCGCGGGGGCGCCCCCCGCATACGTTGTCGGGGGGACACCCCCCGGTGGCCCCCCGGGACGGGGATAGCAGGAAGGCCAAGACGATGCTGATCAAGATACGGAAGGCCTCGGACGTGCGCGGGTCCGAGATTACGCCGAAATCGGTGTACCTGGACCGGCGCCGCTTTTTGCGCGCCGCCGCCGTGGCCGGCGCCGGGGCGGCCATGGCGCCCCTGGCCCTCGCCGGCAGCGCACAGGCAGGGGCCAAGCTGACGGGCGTGGTCAAGGGTCCCTACAGCACCGATGAGGAGCAGACGAAGTACGAGTCGGTGACCAGCTACAACAATTTCTACGAATTCGGCACCGGCAAGAGCGACCCGGCGCGGAATTCCCGCAATTTCAAGCCCAAACCGTGGAGCGTGGCGATCGAGGGCACGGTGGCCAAACCCGCCGTCTACGATTTCGAGGACCTCATCCGGCCCCACAAGCTGGAGGAACGGGTCTACCGGCTCCGCTGCGTCGAGGCCTGGTCCATGGTCATCCCCTGGATCGGCATTCCCCTGGGTGACGTGATCAAGCGCTTAGAGCCCACGTCGAAGGCCAGGTACGTGGCCTTCGATACCCTCCATGACCCCGAACAGATGCCCGGACAGCGGCGCTCGGTCCTCGACTGGCCGTATGTGGAGGGTCTGCGCATGGACGAGGCGATGCACCCGCTGACCCTGCTCGCGGTAGGCCTGTACGGCGAAGAGATGCCCAACCAGAACGGCGCCCCCATCCGCCTGGTGGTGCCGTGGAAGTACGGGTACAAGAGCATCAAGTCCATCGTCCGCATGCGCTTTGTCGAGACCCAGCCCGAGACCGCGTGGAACAAGGCGTCGCCCCGCGAGTACGGCTTCTATTCCAACGTCAATCCCGACGTGCCGCACCCGCGCTGGAGCCAGCGCCGGGAGCGGCGCATCGGCTTTTTCTTCAAGCGCGATACCCTGATGTTCAACGGCTACGCCGAAGAGGTAGCGGGCCTCTATACGGGCATGGACCTCGCCAAGTATTATTGAGCGGCTTATACCAAGGGGCGCTGATCATGACCCGACGAGCCGGCTTACCAAGGTTTTCGGCCCTAAGCGTGCGCTGTGGCGATGCGGGGCATCGCGAAGCGTGCGCGACGCCGTCCGAAAGCCTTGGTAAGCCG
>JACZWD010000188.1 GCA_022572335.1 Pseudomonadota bacterium | reverse complement strand
CGCGACCGGAACGGCGGCTTACCAAGGCTTTCGGACGGCGTCGCGCACGCTTCGCGATGCCCCGCATCGCCACAGCGCACGCTTAGGGCCGAAAACCTTGGTAAGCCGGCTCGTCGGGTCATGATCAACGTTCCTTGGTATTAGGGGCCTGCATCAGCTAAGGAATTAAAGGGACACCTTTAATTTATAAAACCCATGGGGTGCGGGGCCCAAGGCCCCGCAAAAGCCGTCGCGGCAGCGCTTGGCACAAGTGGCTTCCGTCGTAATGACCAAGCACGCCGAGGATTTTTGAATTTTGGTACCGGCCCGACGCGCCCTATTCGCGGTCGAGGAAGCGCCTTTTCACCCGGGCCGCGAATTGGCGGGGATTTTTCCGGGGGTCGGTTTCGGCGGCGATGTCCTTCAGCTCCGCCTTGGCCGCGTCCATCTCCGCCTTCGCCGCGGCGAGCTTGGGCTTGGCCTGGCGCCACGCCGCCCGGGCCCGCGGCTTGACCTCTTTTTCATACACATGGGCCGCCTTGGCCCGGGCCCGCGGGTCGAGGGCGATGTACTTGGCGGCGTGCCACAACAGTCTGCGCAACAGGAGCATCGGCCGGCCTCACCAATAACAACAGCCGTCGCCCATTATCGCACGCCCGGCGTGGGGCGCAAAGGCGGCGCCGTTTTGGTTCTCTCCGGTGCAGGTTCGGCCTAACGGGCGTAGCGCCGCACGGCCCGGTCAATTCATGCGGACGACCACGTCGCGCAGGGTCTTGATCTCCTCCAGCGCCTTGCCCGCGCCGAGCACCACGCAGGACAGCGAATCCTCGGCGATGAATACCGGCAGGCCGGTGGCGTAGCGGAGCACGTTGTCCAGATTGCTGAGGAGGGCGCCGCCGCCGGTGAGCACGATTCCCTTGTCCACGATATCGGCGGCCAGTTCCGGCGCCGTGTGTTCGAGCGCCACCTTCACCGCCTCGATGATCGCCCCCACCGGTTCGGCGAGGCTTTCGGCGAGCTGGCGTTCGCTGATGATGAGTTCCTTGGGCACGCCGTGCATGAGATCCCGGCCCCTGATGCCGGTCATGCGGCCTTCGCCGTCTTCCGGGGCGCTGGCGGTGCCGATGTCCATCTTGATGCGCTCGGCGCTGCTCTCGCCGACCAGGAGGTTATGGTTGCGGCGGATATAGGAGATGATCGCCTCGTCCATCTTGTCGCCGCCGACGCGCACGGACTGGGAATAGACGATCCCGCCCATGGATATGACCGCCACTTCGGTGGTGCCGCCACCGATATCGACGACCATGGAGCCGGTGGGTTCGGTGACCGGCAGTCCGGCGCCGATGGCGGCGGCCATGGGCTCCTCGATCAGGAACACCCGGCGGGCGCCGGCGTTTTCCGCCGATTCCTGGATCGCCCGCCGCTCCACCGCCGTCGCCCCGGAAGGCACGCTGATGATGATCTGGGGACTGACGAAACTGCGCTGATTGTGCACCTTGCGGATGAAGTGCTTGAGCATCGCCTCGGCGAGCTCGAAATCGGCGATCACCCCGTCGCGCAGCGGACGAATGGGCGAAATGTTCCCCGGCGTGCGCCCCAGCATCAACTTGGCCTCTTCGCCGACGGCCAGGACCTTTTTCTGCCCCTTGACCTCGGCGATGGCCACCACCGAGGGCTCGTCGAGCACGATCCCCCGCCCGCGCACGTACACCAGGGTGTTGGCCGTGCCCAGGTCGATCGCCATGTCGGCGGACAACATGCCGAGCAGTCCGGAAAACAAAGACATGGTTCGCTATTCACCCGCTGTTGGAACTTTGGCGGCGCACCGGCGCGGGGTCAACCGCCGAGGGGTGTACCGGTCATGGAAACGCCGCCGCCAATAAAATTTGGTCCCTCCGAATTGGCGCCCTTACAATGGCCGGCATCCGTCCTCCGATCAAGCTTGCCGGGCGTCGCTTGCCGGGAACGGGCGCGGCGGATAGAAAGGCGGGACATGCCCGAGGTCCAAACATCGCCGGCCTCCATAGAGATGGACCTGCCCGACGAGGCGGCCACGGCGGCCGTCGCACGGTCTCTCGCCGGCCCGGCCCGGCCCGGCGACGTCTTCACGCTCACCGGCGCGCTGGGCACCGGCAAGACCGTCTTCGCCCGCGCCTTCATCCGGGCCCGCGGCGGGGCGTCGGAAGAGGTGCCCAGCCCCACGTTCACGCTGGTGCAGGTCTACGAGCTTCCCGGCGGCACGGTTTATCACTTCGATCTCTTCCGCATCGCGGACGCCGCCGAGGTCTACGAACTGGGCATGGAAGAGGCCTTCGCCGGGGGAATTTCGCTGATCGAGTGGCCCCACGGACTGGACGGCGTCCTGCCCGCGGACCGGGTGGACGTGGCGCTCTGTTTCGCCCGGACGCCCGAGGCCCGCCGGGTGCGGCTCACCGGTTACGGCGCCGGGCGAAAAAGGCTGCGGGAGGCCGGCCTTGTCTGAGCGCGACCAGCGCATCGCCGCCTTCCTCGCCGCCAACCGGTGGGACCGGGCGGAGCGCCGGCCCCTTTCCGGCGACGCCTCGTTCCGCCGCTACGAGCGTCTGGTCAACGGCACCCGGCGGGCGGTGCTCATGGACGCGCCGCCGCCGCACGAAGACGTGCGCCCGTTCGTCCGCCTGGCCCGGCACCTCCGGGACCTGGGGTTGAGCGCGCCGGAAATCCTGGCCGAGGACCCCGACACCGGCCTGTTGCTGCTGGAGGACCTGGGCGACGACACCTACACGCGCATGCTGGCCGGCGGCGGGGACGAGCCCGCCCTTTACGCCCTCGCCGTGGACGTGCTCGTCCATCTGCACCGCCCGCCCCAGGCGATTCCTGAGGGCCTTGCGCCCTATGACGACGCCACGTTGCTGAAGGAGGCATGCTGGCTCACCGACTGGTACATGCCCGCCGTGCTCGACCGCCCGACCCCGCAAGCGGTGCGCCGCGGCTATATCGAGGCGTGGTTGTCCACCTTTCCCGTGGTCCACGCCCAGCCCCGGACCCTGGTGCTCAGGGACTACCACGTGGACAACCTGATGTGGCTGCCGGCGCGCCAGGGTGTCGCCGCCTGCGGTTTGCTCGATTTCCAGGACGCGGTCGCCGGGCCGGCGGCCTATGACCTGATGTCGCTGCTGGAGGACGCGCGCCGGGACATCGATCCGGACCTGGCCCAGGCCATGCGGGAACGCTACGGCGCCGCCTTTCCCGGCCTCGACGCGCCGGGCTTCGACACCGCCTACGCCATCCTCGGCGCCCAGCGGCACGCCAAGGTGATCGGCGTGTTCACCCGGCTTTGTGTGCGCGACGGCAAGCCCGATTATCTGGTCCACATCCCCAGGGTCTGGCGGCTGTTGGAACGTGCGTTGGAACATCGGTCCCTGGCCCCCGTCGCCGCCTGGCTGGACCGTCACCTTCCACCGGAGAAGAGAGGGATACCGCCATGCCCAGGAAGGGCGCGGTAAAAAAGGCGCCCGGGCGCGCCCCCGACCGGCCTCCGGCGCGCGTGCCCAAGCGGGCCATGGTGCTGGCCGCGGGCCTGGGCACGCGCCTGCGCCCGCTGACCAATAAACTGCCCAAGCCGCTGGTCCAGGTCGGCGGGCGGACTCTCCTGGACCGGACCATCGACCGCCTCGAGGACGCGGGCGTCGAGCGGGTGGTGGTCAACGTCCATCATCTCGGGCACCTCATCGAACGGCATCTGGGCCGGCGCCGGTCGCCGGAAATCCGTTTCTCGCCCGAGGACGAACTTCTGGGAAGCGGCGGCGGCGTGGCCAGGGCGTTGCCCCTCCTCGGCGCGGACGCGTTCTTCGTCGCCAACGCCGACGTGTTGTGGCTGAACGGAGTCCGCGACGCCCTCGGCCGCCTGGCCGGCATGTGGGATGGCGGGCGCATGGACGGGCTTTTGCTGATTCATTTCACGGTCGACGCCTATGGGTACGACGGCATGGGCGATTTCTGCATCGACCCTGAGGGCGTGATCACCCGCCGCCCGGAGCGGGAGGTATCGCCGTATATGTTCACCGGCGTGCAGATCCTGCATAAGCGCCTGTTCAAGGACAGGCCGGACGGCCCGTTTTCCCTCAACGTGCTCTATGACCGCGCCATCGCCAAGGGCCGCCTGTACGGCATCGTCCACGACGGGGAATGGTTCCACGTCGGCACGCCCGGGGCCCTGGCCCAGGCCGACGCCTATGTGCACGCCCGCTTCGCCGGAAACAAGCGGCGATGAGCGGCGCGGCGCCGCCAAAAGGCGCGCACGGACCGGCCGTCTACACCATTCCCGCCGGCGTGCCCTTCGTCGACGCCCTGGCCGCCGGTCTCCACGCCAGGGTGGGCGGCGGGCCCGAGGCCCTGGCCCAGGCCACCGTTCTCCTTCCCACCCGGCGCGCCTGCCGCGCCTTGCGCGAGGCCTTCCTGCGCCAAAGCGGCGGCCGGCCCCTGCTGCTGCCGCGGCTGACGCCGCTCGGCGACGTGGACGAGGACGAGCTGGCCCTCGCCGGGTTGGGGGAGCCGCCGCCCGGCGGCGGGACGGGGGGCGGATTCGGGGTTCCCCCGGAAATTTCCGGCCTGCGCCGGCACCTGTTGCTGACCCGGTTGGTGCTGGCCTTCGAGGGGCGGCGCACGACGGCGGACCAGGCCGCCCGTCTGGCCGCCGAGCTGGCCCGGCTGCTGGATCAGGTGCACACCGAAGGGCTGACGTTCGACGCCCTCGCGGACCTGGTGCCCGAGGAGTTCGCCGACCACTGGCGGATCACCCTGAGGTTCCTCAGGATCATCACCGAACGCTGGCCCGCCGTCCTTGACGAAGACGGCTGCGTCGACCCCATGGTGCGCCGCAACCTGCTTCTCGAGGCCCAGGCGGACGCCTGGCGCACGGCGCCGCCGGCGGGGCCCGTGGTCGCCGCCGGCTCCACCGGCAGCATCCCCGCCACCGCCGACCTGCTCAAGGTGGTGGCCGGCCTGCCC
>JACZWD010000016.1 GCA_022572335.1 Pseudomonadota bacterium | reverse complement strand
TTACCAAGGCTTTCGGACGGCGTCGCGCACGCTTCGCGATGCCCCGCATCGCCACAGCGCACGCTTAAGGCCGAAAACCTTGGTAAGCCGGCTCGTCGGGTCATGATCAGCGTCCCTTGGTATAAGGCTGCCCCGTTCCGCTCGGGCCGGCTAGAGGTTTCTCCGCCGTTCCACAAGGGCCACGTTTTTGCCGGAGTCGATCCACCAGGTATCGAAACCGAGGTTGTATTTGGGCGTGATCGCGGGGCGGCCGAACCTGTCCCAGTAGGCGACCCGGAAACTCTGGATGTGCCAATGGGGAATGACGTAATGGCCCCACAGCAGCACCCTGTCCAGGGCCCGGGTGCGGGCGGTCAGGCTCTCGCGGTCGGGCGCCGCGATCACCAGGTCGATGAGCGTGTCGATGGCGTCGCTGCGGATGCCGATGGTGTTGCGGCTGCCCGGCCTGTCGGCGGCTTCGCTGCCCCACAGATCCCGTTGTTCGTTGCCCGGCGACAGGGACTGGCCGAAGACATCGACGATCATGTCGAAATCGAAGTCTTCGGTGCGTCTCTGGTACTGGGCGGTGTCCACGGTGCGCACCCGGGCGTCTATCCCCAGGCGCTTCAGGTTGCGCCTGAAGGGCAGCGCGATGCGCTCCCAGGTGGGCTGGTTGAGCAGGATCTCGAAGGTGAACGGGGCGCCGGTTTCGGCGTCGACCAGCCGGCCCTCCTCGATCACCCAGCCGGCGTCCTCGAGCAGCCTCAGCGCCTGGCGCAAATTACCCCGGATGTTGCCCGAGCCGTCCGTGGCCGGGGGCTCATAGGCCCTGGTGAAGACCTCGTCGGGGATCCGGCCGCGCAGGGGCTCGAGGAATTCCAGCTCGTCGGGCCCCGGCAGGCCGGTCGACGCCAGCTCGGAATTGGAGAAGTAGCTTTTCGTGCGCGTGTACTGGCCGAAGAAGAGGTTCTTGTTGGTCCATTCGAAGTCGAAGGCATGGGCCAAGGCCCGGCGCACGCGCGGGTCCCGGAACAGGGGCTTGCGGGTATTGAAAACAAAAGCCTGCATGCCGGTCGGCCGCTGGTGGCGGATTTCCTCCTTCCTGATCAGCTTCGCCCTGACCGCCGGCGAATTGTACGCCGTGGCCCAGTCCTTGGAGACGTTTTCCTGGCGGAAGTGGTATTCGCCGCCCTTGAAGGCCTCCAGGGCCACCGTCGTGTCCCGGTAATAGTCGTAGCGGATGATGTCGAAGTTGAACCGGCCCTTGTTCACCGGCAACCCGGCGCCCCAGTAGTCCTTGACCCGTTCATAGGTGATCGAGCGGCCGGGCTCGAAGGCCTTGATCCGGTACGGACCGCTTCCCAGCGGCGGCTCCAAGATGGTCTTTTCGAACTGGCGCCCTTCCCAGAAGTGCCTGGGCAGCACGGGCATCTGGCCGACGATCAACGGCAGCTCGCGGTTCTCGCCGCCCGAGAAGGTGAACTTCACCGTGCGCGGCCCCGTCTTCTCGGCCTTCTTCACGTCGGCGAAGTAGAAGCGGAAGAAGGGCTGCCCCTTGGTCTTCAATATCTCCAGGCTGAAGATCACGTCCTCGGGGGTCACCGGCTTGCCGTCGTGCCAGCGCGCCTCCTTGCGCAAGGTGAACGCCACCCAGGAGCGGTCCTCGGGCATCTCGATGGATTCCGCCAGTTGGCCGTATTCGGTGAAGGCCTCGTCATCGGAGTTGGTGAGCAGGGTCTCGAACAGCCCCCCCAGTCCCGCCGCCGCCACGCCCTTCAGGATATAGGGGTTGAGGTTGTCGAACGTGCCGATGGCCGCAAGCTTGACCTCGCCGCCCTTCGGCGCGTTCGGGTTGACGTAGTCGAAGTACTTGAAATCGGGCCCGTATTTGGGCTCGCCGTGCATGGCGATGGCGTGGCGCGGCTTGACCTCCTGGGCGCCGGCGCCGTGGAGCCCGATGGCGGCCAGGGCCGCGATGCCGGCCAGCGCGGCGGTGATCGCTCGCATGAGCCCTCCGTTCGTTCGCGTGTTTGCGTCGCCCGGGGATATTGTATGGACACCGCCTCGGGTTCAAGGACCGCGTCGCCTGCTCGCCCAGATGTGATCCCCCTTAGCCGGCCAGGACCTCCAGCGCCGCGCCATGGATGCGGGCGTCCCCGGCGGCCAGGACCCGGCCGCCGGAACCGAGGGTGAGGGGTTCTCCGCGCCAGTCGGTGATGATGCCCCCGGCGCCGGCGACGATGGGCGCCAGGGCGAGGAAGTCATAGGGCTGCATGGTCGCTTCCGCGACCAGGTCGACGTGGCCGCTGGCGAGCAGGCCGTAGGCGTAGCACTCGGCGCCGTAGACCGCGCGCCGGACCCGGCCGCGCAGGCGCTCGAAGGCGTCGAAGTCGCCGCCCGGGAACATCTGCGGCGAGGTGGCGTACAGCCACGCCCGGCCCAGCTCGGCGCACCCGCGCACCCGCGCCGGGGCGCCGTTGAAGGTGGTCGGCCGCCCGGCGATTCCTAACCAGCGTTCGTTCAGGGCCGGCGCGTCGATGACGCCGAGGACCGGCACGCCCAGCCGGGTCAGCGCGATCAGGGTGCCGAACAGGGGCTTGCCGGTGACGAAGGACTGGGTGCCGTCGATGGGGTCGAGCACCCACACGTATTCGGCGTCGATGCGGTCCTTGCCCAGCTCCTCGCCATAGATGCCGTGCTCGGGGAAGGCGGCCCCGAGGATGTCCCGCATGGCCGCCTCGGCCTCCCGGTCGGCGCTGGTGACCGGGCTCAGGTCCGTCTTGTCGTCGACGGCGAGGTCCCGGCGGAAATATTTCATGGCGATCCGGGCCGCGGCGTCGGCCAGGCGTCCGGCCACGTCGGCGAAGGCGGGTGCGCCGGCCCCCGGCGTTGCCGAGCCGGTCATGGAAGGGGCTTGGGTGAATCGCTGAGCGAACGCAGGTACAAGAGGACGGCGGCCCGGTCGGCGGCCTTCTTGACGCCCCTGAACGTCATCTTGGTGCCCGGCGCGAAGGTCTTGGGCCTGGCCAGGAAGGCGTCCAGGTCGGCGAAGGTCCACGCCCCGCCGAGGCCGGCCAGGACGCGCGAGAACCTGTAGCCCGCGGCGCCGGCCTTGGCGCGCCCCACCACGTCCCACAGGTTGGGACCCACCTTGTGGGCGCCGCCCTTGTCCGCGGTGTGGCAGGCCTTGCATTTCCTGAAGATCTTCTTGCCGTCGCCGGCATCGGCCGAGGCGAGAAGGGCGAGTACCGTCCCGTCCCCCGATGGGCCGCCGGTTCCAGTAGCCGGCGCGGACGGGGCCGGCGCGGACGGGGCCGGAGCGGACGGAGCCGGGCTCGTTTTCACCAACTTGAGCGCCGCCGGCACTTCCGGTTCCTCGGTGGGTATCAATAAATTGCCGACCGTGATGCTGCCCCACACCACCCATACCACTATGAGCAAGGTAGCGCCGAGTTTCTGGAGGAACGAAAATTTCATCAAGCGATACCCGTTCGGTCCCCGCGTCGGGCCGGGGCGCCGGTTTGCCGTGGGGGACGGTGCGGCACCGGGTGTCCCCGCCGGGACGGATTTTGCCTCAACGTCCCGGCCCGTTCAATCGCCTAGTGGCCTGCATCGGCTAAAGCGCACCCCTACGATCGCTTTTCCCGACTCCTCGGCAGGAGGGGAGGCGCAGGCGATGGCGGCCCATCCACCCTCCGCAGCGGCAGCGCCGCTGCTGCGGAGGACGGGTCGGAAAGCCTTCCCGACGCCCCGCGGGGCCACTGGTCGGTGAAACCTGTTTTCCGTGGACGGCGCGGCGGTATATGGTGCGCCGGCGCGCCCCGCGCCGACACTTCAACGAGGCGTAAAACGACACCGATCCATGAGCGTGCCCGCCAATCCCATCGTCATCATTCCCGCCCGCATGGCGTCCACCCGCCTGCCGGGCAAGCCGCTCGCCGACATTTGCGGCACGCCGATGATCGTTCACGTCTGGCGCCGCGCCGTGGAGGCCGACGTGGGGCCGGTGGTGGTCGCCTGCGCCGAGGCCGGGATCGCCGAGGCCGTGCGCGCCGCCGGCGGGCGCGCCGTGCTCACCCGGGCGGACCACCAATCGGGCTCGGACCGGGTGTTCGAGGCCCTCGGGTCCGTCGACCCCGACGAACGCCACGACGCCGTGGTCAACATCCAGGGGGATCTGCCGACCATCACGCCGGGCGCCATCGGCGCCGCCATCGGCGCCCTGGAGGACGACGCCGTCGACATCGCCACCCTGGCCGCGGTCATCCGCGACGCGGGCGAGCGCGGCGACGCAGGCGTGGTCAAGGCGGTCCTCTCGCTGAAGCCCGGCGCCACGGTGGGGCGGGCGTTGTATTTCAGCCGGGCAACCGTTCCCTCCGGCGAGGGAGAGCTTTACCATCACATCGGGCTTTACGTCTTCCGCCGCCCGGCCCTGGCCCGCTTCGTCGGCCTCCCGGCCGGGGTGCTCGAGAAGCGCGAGGGGCTCGAGCAACTGCGGGCCCTGGAACACGGCATGCGCATCGACGTTGCCCTCGTTGACACGGTTCCCCTCGGTGTCGATACTCCCGCCGACCTCGAGCGCGCCCGCGCGATGCTGGCGCCGGGCGGGTAATCCCAAGTACCGGCGACGCCCATGTCCGATCCCGACAAGACCATCGCCTTCCAGGGCGGCCCCGGCGCGTACTCGGACCTGGCCTGCCGCAGCGTGCGGCCCGAGATGACGACCCTTCCGTGTCGCGACTTCGAGGGCACCTTCGCCGCCGTGCACGAGGGCAAGGCGGCGCTGGCGATGATTCCCATCGACAATTCCCTGGCCGGGCGGGTCGCCGACATCCACCACCTGCTCCCCGGTTCGGGGCTGCACATCATCGCCGAGCACTTCCAGCGGGTGGACCACCACCTGTTGGCCCTTGAAGGGGCCCGGGTGGAGGACCTGACCCACGTGCACAGCCACGTCCATGCCCTCGGCCAGTGCCGCGACCTGATCCGCGAGCTGGGGCTGGAGCCGGTGGTGCACGCCGACACCGCCGGGGCGGCGGCCGGGGTCGCCGCCGGGGGCGACAAGACCCAGGCCGCCATCGCCTCGCAGCTGGCCGGCGAGATCGACGGCCTGGTCTCGCTCAGGGCCAACATCGAGGACGCCGAGCACAACACGACGCGGTTCCTGATCATGGCCCGCGAGGCTGTCATCCCCCATCCCAAGACGGGCCGGTTGATCACCAGCCTGGTGTTCAGGGTGCGCAACGTGCCGGCGGCGCTGTACAAGGCGCTGGGCGGATTCGCCACCAACGGCGTCAACCTGACCAAGCTGGAAAGCTACCTGGTGGGGGGGAATTTCATCGCCGCCCAGTTCTATGCCGACGTCCAGGGCCACCCCGAGGACCGCAACGTGGCGCTGGCCCTGGAGGACCTTGCGTTCTTCTCGCACGAGGTGAAGATCCTCGGCGTCTATCCGGCCCATCCCTACCGCCTGCACGGCGAGGCCGCCGGGAAATAGGCGCCTGAGCGGCCGGGCGGACGCTCCGGGCGCGCCGGACATGGCCTTGCGGCGTGTCGCCATCGGCGATCAACGCCTCCGGCCGGCCCCCATCCCCGGGCGCGGGTTGGATTTTCGCTTTCTTGCCCATCCCGGCGGAGTCGCATAAAATCCGCCGGTCGAGAATCCTTTGTTTCGAGCGGAAAACTAGTTTTCCCACATGAAATTTCCCGATCCCCTGATCCGCGGCAGGCTGATCAAGCGCTACAAGCGTTTCATGGCCGACGTGGAACTGGACGGCGGAGAGGTGGTCACCGCGCATTGCCCCAATCCCGGCTCCATGTTGAGCGTGAATGCGCCGGGCTCGGAGGTGTGGCTGTCGCCGGCGCGCAATCCCGACCGCAAGCTGCGCTACACCTGGGAGATGATCCGCGTCGGCGGCGGGCTCGTCGGCATCAACACCGCCCACCCCAACCGGCTGGTGGAGGAGTCCGTGCTGAGCGGGGCCATCGCCGAGCTGGCCGGCTATGGGTCCCTGCGCCGCGAGGTCAGGTACGGGCGCAACTCGCGCATCGACCTGTTGCTTGAGGACGACGGTCTTCCCACATGTTTCGTCGAGGTCAAGAACGTGACCATGAAGCGCGGCAGTGGCGCGGACGCGCCGGTCGAATTTCCGGACTCGGTTACGGCGCGGGGCACGAAGCACCTTGTCGAACTGGCGGAGATGGCCCGCCAAGGGAAGCGCGCCGTGATGGTGTACCTGGTGCAGCGCGAGGACGGGGTGAATTTTTCCATTGCCGCGGATATCGATCCCGCCTATGCCGCCACCCTGGACCAGGCAATGGCGGCCGGAGTGGAGGCTTTGTGCTACGGTTGCACCCTGTCGGTGACCGGAATCGAAGTGGCCGCGCCGGTGGCAATGGCACTTTGCGGAAGCGCCGGGACATGAAGGACCGCCATGCGGGAGAACGAGATCGATCCATGAGCGACATGAGCGCGGATTTCATTGCCGCCGGCGAGCGGCGCATCGTGATCCACGGCGCCGAGGACTTCGAGGGCATGCGCAAGGCCGGGCGGCTGGGCGCCGAAACCCTGGACTTCATCACGCCCCATGTGAAGCCGGGCGTGACGACGGAGGAGCTGGACCGGCTTTGCCACGACTTCACCGTCTCCCACGACGCGGTCCCGGCGCCTCTCGGCTACCGGGGCTTTCCCAAGTCCATCTGTACCTCGGTCAACCACGTGGTGTGTCACGGCATCCCCGGGGCAAAGAGGCTCGCCGAAGGCGACATCGTCAACATCGACGTCACCGTCATCCTCGACGGGTGGCACGGCGACACCAGCCGCATGTTTTTCCTCGGCGATATCGGCGTCAAGGCCCGGCGCCTGGTGGACGTTACCTATCAAGCCATGTGGCGCGGCATCAAGGTGGTCCGGCCGGGGGCGACGGTGGGCGATATCGGACACGCCATACAGGATTTCGTCGAATCCCAGCGCTTCTCGGTGGTGCGGGACTTCTGCGGCCACGGCCTGGGGCGCGTGTTCCACGAAGCCCCCAACGTCATGCATTTCGGCCAGCCGGGCAAAGGCGAAGTCCTGAAGGAAGGCATGTTCTTCACCATCGAGCCGATGATCAACGCCGGCGCCTACCCGGTGAAGGTGCTGGACGACGGCTGGACGGCGGTGACCAAGGACCGCTCGCTGTCGGCCCAGTTCGAGCACTCCCTCGGCGTCACCGCCGACGGCTACGAGCTCTTCACCCTTTCCCCGGCCGGGCTCGACCGGCCGCCGTACGGCGTCTGACGCCGTGGCCGGCGCCCCCGACCATAGCGGACACCGCAAGCGCCTGCGCCAGCGCTTCATGAAGGCGGGGGCCGACGCCCTGCCCGATTACGAACTGCTGGAGCTGGTCCTGTTCACCGTACACGCGCGCCGGGACGTCAAACCGCTGGCCAAGGCCCTGCTCAAGCGCTTCGGCTCCTTCGCGGAGGTCATCGCCGCCGGTCCGCGGGCGCTCGAGGAGGTGGAAGACGTGGGCGAGGCCGTCGTCCTCGCCCTGAAGACGGTGCAGGCGGCGGCCGTGCGCATGGCGCGCGGCGAGGTGATGCAACGCCCGGTGCTGGCCAACTGGCAAAAGCTCCTGGATTACTGCCGGGCCAGCATGGCCTATGAAGACACCGAGCGGTTCCGCATCCTCTATCTCAACCGCAAGAACGTCCTCATCGCCGACGAGGTGCAGCAGAAGGGAACCGTCGATCACACGCCGGTCTATCCGCGCGAGGTGGTCAAGCGGGCCCTCGAGCTGGGCGCCACCGCCCTGATCATGGTCCACAACCACCCGTCGGGCGATCCGACGCCGTCGAAAGCCGACATCGAAATGACCCGGGAGGTCCGGGAGGCGGCGGAGAAGCTGGGCATCGCCCTGCACGACCACCTGGTCGTCAGCAAGGACGGCTACAACTCCTTCAAGACCATGGGGCTGCTTTAGTACCAAGGGGCGCTTTCCATCGCCTCTGTGGTTGCGTCCTCCGTGCTCCCCGCGCCCGCCGGTCAGATATTCATCCCTACCCTGATGACGACGCCGGTGCCGTCCGACTGGGGATAGGAACTGAACGGTTGTGTGTTGGGGGAACTGCCGGCACCGAGTTTATAGTAATCCTGGCCGAACGGGTTGAACGGGTTGAACGGGTCCGCCGCTTCACAGCCCGTAACACCGGTCAGCGCCAAAGCCAGCACGATTGTTTTGGTTTTGATCATTGCCGGAGCCTCATTCTCCTTGTTGGTGGAGGAGCCGAAACCCGACGCCCGAGTGGGTTTCAACCGCCCGCACCCCAGCAAACTCCGGGCCAGCCGGCGGGGGAACGGCGGCCCTTCCGGGAAACAAGGAAAATGGTGGGGAATCGCCGGACGGAGCCGCGATGTTCGCGGCGACGCGGAGCCCCCGCGCCACGCGGACGCGGCAAGTTTTGCCGGGTGCCGGGAGGGCCTGGCGTGGTGTCGCCGTCGCTTTACGGCGATGAAACGGGTGTAAGGGAAACCCCTGCGATACCCGCTATGGGGCACCCCGGCGTGGCGTTGGCCTGTAGGGAAAAGGGCTCGATAGCGAACGGGGCCTTACCCGTCTTCTTTTCCCTCGTCCTTGCGCTCCAGCTTCCGCAACAGCGCCCACGGGAAAAGCACGGCCAGGATGAAACCCACGAGAATGCCAAGGATAATATAACCTGCGGTCATAAAAGAATAACGAAAATACCCCCAAGTCCCAACAAGAGGACAACACCCCCGATTATCCCCGCCACCATTGCTACGTTTTTATTGTCGAATTCTTCTGTATGGTCAAAGTCTTCCGACATCACTCCCCCAACCCAATCACCTTCGGTTTCACCATCGAGAACGCCGCCGCCGGACCTAAGCGGCATTCGACAGGATAATCCATAGGGGCGGCGCCGAGGACGCGGCGGTTTGGACGAGGGTACTTTTCGATACATTCCGACCCGGGCGGGATAAAATCGGCGGCATCGTCACGTTTGACGCGGGAGGGGGAGGCAGCGCCGTGATCAAGCCGCGGAGGGAATCCAACATCTACGAACGGGACCTGGGCCGCAATCCGGCCAACCACCAGCCCCTGACGCCGCTCAGTTACCTGACCCGGGCGGCTTCGGTCTATCCCGACAAGACGGCCGTCATCCATGGTACGAAGCGCTACACCTACGGCGCCTTCTACGAGCGCTGCCGCCGCCTGGCGAGCGCCCTTGAAAAACGCGGCGTGGGGCGCGGCGACACGGTGGCGGTGATGGCGCCCAACGTGCCGGCCATGCTGGAAGCGCACTATGGCGTGCCCATGGCCGGCGCCGTGCTGAACGCCCTGAATTACCGGCTGGACGGCGAAACCATCGCCTTCATCCTCAACCATGGCGAAGCCAAGGTCCTGATCACGGATCGCGAGCTGTCGCCCGCCGTCAAGGAGGCCCTGGCGAAGATCGGCCGCGCCATCGTCGTCATCGACATCGACGATCCCCTGGCCGAAGCGGGCGAGCTGTTGGGCGAGATGGATTACGAAGCCTTCCTGGCCGACGGCGATCCCGAGGCCCGTTGGTCGTACCCGGCCGACGAATGGCAGGCCCTGGCGCTCAATTACACCTCGGGCACCACGGGCAACCCGAAAGGCGTCGTCTATCACCACCGGGGCGCCTTCCTCAACGCCTTCGGCAACGCCATGGTGTTCGGGCTGACCCGGAAGTCGGTCTACCTTTGGACCCTGCCCATGTTTCACTGCAACGGCTGGACCCATACCTGGGCCGTCACCGCGGTCGCCGGAACCCACGTCTGTTTGCGCAAGGTGGACCCGGCGCTGATTTTCCAGATGATCGCGGAGCACGGGGTCACGCACATGTGCGGCGCGCCCATCGTCCTCAATATGCTCATCCACGCGCCCGACGAGGTGAAAGTGCCCTTCGGCCAGACGGTGGAGGTGGCCACCGGCGGCGCCGCGCCGCCCAGTCCCGTCATCACCGCCATGGAGCGCATGGGGTTCCGCGTCACCCACCTCTACGGCCTCACCGAAACCTTCGGCCCGGCCGCCTTCTGCGCCTGGCAGGACCCATGGGACGCCATGACGCCCGAGGACAAGGCGGCCAAACTGGCCCGCCAGGGCGTGCGCTACCCGACACTGTACGGGCTCATGGTGGCGAACCCCGAGACCCTCGAGCCGGTGCCCGCCGATGGCCGGACCCTCGGCGAGGTGATGGTGCGCGGCAACACGGTGATGAAGGGATACCTGAAAAACCCCGGGACCACCGGCGAAGCCTTCGCCGGCGGCTGGTTCCATTCCGGCGATTTGGCCGTCATGCACGCCGACGGCTACATGGAGGTCAAGGACCGTTCCAAGGACATCATCATCTCGGGCGGGGAAAACATTTCCAGCCTGGAGATAGAAGAGGTGCTGCATCGGCACCCGGACGTGATGGAGGCGGCGGTCGTCGCCAGGCCGGACGAGACGTGGGGGGAAACGCCGTGCGCCTTCGTCGCCTTGAAGCCCGGCGCCCAGGACGTGGCGGCCGAAACCATCATCGACTGGTGCCGCGACAACATGGTCCACTTCAAATGTCCGCGCCACGTGGTCTTCGGCCCCTTGCCCAAGACGTCGACGGGCAAGATCCAGAAGTTCGTGCTGCGCGAAAAGGCCGGAAGTTTATGAGCGATCCCCGGTGAAAACTACGTCCCGACCTTGAGCGGGGCGGCGAGGCCGCGCAGCACGGCGATGACGCTGAGCGCCGTGATCCTTCCCGTGCGCGGGTTTTCCGTCGTCGCCACGTTCTCGATGGTCATGCGGAAGCGGGCGCTGTCGGCGTCGACCTCGATGTCGTGGGTGTTGTGGGTGACGCCCGGGTCGGCCCAGATTTCGAGCCGGGTCCGTTCCGGCCCGATCCCGGCCAGGCTCAGCGCCGCGGCCACGTTCACGTTGGCCGGGAATCCCCTGGCGCCGTCCCCGGCGTTGCCGGCGAAGACCCTGAGCGGCGCCGTGAGGCCGTCGACGGAGATGCCGTGTTCCTCCAGGTACGGCGCCCCGGCGAGCGCCGAGGGCGGTTTGCGGGTGATCATCGTCACCGAGCGGATGTCGCCCTCGGCCGCGGCGCGCACCGCGTCGAGACCAAGGAGCGCGCCCGAGGGAACGATGATGCGCGCGCCCGTCTCGCCCGCCAGATCGATCAGTCCGGGGGCGCCGAGGAGCGCCCCGACGCTCACCGGCACGAATATCCGCCCGGCCCGGATCGCCGGCTCGGCGACCTCGGCAAAGGCGCCCGCCGGCGCGCATTCCACGATCACGTCGGCGTCCCCGGCAAGCTTGCCGAGGGAGACCACGGGCACCGGGTTGCGGAACCCCTCCATGCGCCGGCGCGCCTTGTCCACGTCGCGCGCCGCGACGGCCACGAGCCGCAGCCCCGGAATGCCTTGATCCAGGCGGGCGGCGACCACCCCCCCGATGGTGCCCACGCCGCCCACGCCGACCCGCAGATCCTGTTGTGCCGTTGGTGCCACGGGACCGTCCCTGTTGACGAAACCGTCAATGTTCTTGGATGCGCTGACGCAGGGGTAGCCAGTGCGGAGGGTGCAGGCTAGACTGGCGCAAGCAAAATTTGCAAGGGGTAGGGCGCCTGACGGCTCTGTTCGCCTATTATGCGACGGAGTTTTTGTGTGCCTTTACCCCCGGATTACCTGTGATTTCAATATGGGAGGCATACGATGAGAAAGGGACTAACCACCACCATCCTTGGCGTCGCCGCGGTCGCCGTGGCACTGGCATTCGCGCCCGGCGCCGCGGTGGCCCATCCCGAGGCCCCGAAGTGCAGAACGGCCAAACTGATCGTGCCGTGGAAGCCCGGCGGGGGAACCGCCGTGATCTTCTCGATCTTCGAGAAGACCATCAAGAATCTGGACGTCACGCCCAAGATCAAGGTCGTGACCATCCCCGGCCAGGGCGGCAACAAGGGCGCCAAGGAGGCGCGCCGGGCCAAGGCGGACGGCTGCACGCTGTTCGCCATCCACCAGAGCGCCATCACCAGCTATCTCAACGGCCGCATCAATTTCACCTTCCCGGCCTTCGAGACGGTGGCCCTGTTGACGTCGACGCCCGACATCGTCGGCGCCTCGGGCCAGGCGCCGTGGAACACGTTCGCCGAGCTCAAGAAGGCGGCGCTGGCGGCGCCGGGAACCATCCTCACCGGCGCCACCTTCGGCTCCACCAGCCAGTTCATGTGGCTGATCATGGAAGACCTGACGGGCATGAAGTTCAAGTACGTGCCCTATGACGGGACGTCGCAGCGGATGACGGCGCTGCTGTCGAACGCCATCCAGTTGGGCACGCTGAACGTCGCCTCGGGCCGCAAGCACCTGGAATCCGGTGCCCTCAAGGGCTACGGCATCGCCGCCGAGGAGCGCTCCAAGCACCTGCCCAACCTGCCGACCATGAAAGAGCTCGGCGTCGATATGGTGTATGCCTTGAAGCGCGGCATCGTCGCGCCGAAGGGCACCTCCAAGCACATCGTCGAGCACTGGTCCAAGGTCTTCAAGAAGGCCGCCGAGGACCTGGACCTCTTGAAGCAGATGGACGCCAAGGGCACCGACGTGAAGTGGGTCGGCCCCGCCGATTACCGCATGTGGGCCGAAAAGACTTACAAGGACCACGAGAAGGTCGCCATCAAGATCGGCATGTACAAAAAATAAAAACAAAGGGTAAAACCACTCGAAAGCGGCCCGGGCCGTAACGCCGGTCCGGGCCGTTTTCGGCGCTCGATCGCCGCGAGACCGCCATGCAACGTCTCAACCGCGACGTCGTCATCGCCATCGTCCTGCTCGTCTTCTGCGGCGTCTTCTTCTGGGCCAGCTTCGACATCCGCCAGCCCGACTACGGGGTCCTGATGCCGTCCACCTGGCCGAGGGTGGTCCTCGCCGTGCTGGCGTTCCTGTCCATGTTGTACCTGTTCCAGTCCCTGGGACGTGAACCGGAAGGGACGGACGACGGCGGGGCCCCCCGCGGAGCGGGGTTGAGGGGCTGGATCGCCCACTGGCGCAATCCGCTCTGGTGCTTCGCCCTGTTCTTCGCCTACCTGGCGACCCTGCCGGTGCTCGGCATGCTCATCGGCGGCGTGCTGTTCGTATTCGTGCTTCTCGGCATGCTCGGCGGGTGGGAAGGCCGCAAGCCGTTGTTCCACGGCGCCGTTGCGCTCCTCACCATCGGCGGCATGTGGAGCCTGTTTACCTTCGGGCTCGATGTAATGTTGCCACCGGGCATGATCTTCAATCCCTTCGGATGAGCCAGGACACTAGGTGATTATAGAAAACGTCATCGCCGCCTTTGTTGAACTGGCCACGATCAAGACCTTCATGCTGATGATGGTCGGGGTCGCCGGGGGACTGATCGCGGGCGCCATCCCCGGCTTCACCATCGCCATGGCGGTGGTGCTGACCCTGCCCTTCACCTTCGGCATGCCGGCGTCCCAGGGGCTGGCGACCATGGTCAGCGTCCTCGTCGGCGGCCTTTCCGGCGGCCTCATGGCGGGGATTCTCACCGGGATTCCCGGAACGCCCTCATCGGTGGCCACCACCTTCGACGGCTTCCCCATGGCGCGGAAGAAGGGCGAGCCGGGGCTGGCCCTCGGCATCGGGGTATGGTCGTCGTTCTGCGGCGGCATCATCAGCGCCATCCTGCTGATGACCCTGGCGCCGCAGTTGGCCCGCATCGGCCTCGAGTTCAACCCCTGGGATTACTTCATGCTGGTCATGTTCGCCCTCACCATCACCGCCAGCCTGGCCGGCAAGAACATGGTCAAGGGACTGATCGCGGGCATCCTTGGGCTCCTGATAAGGACCGTCGGCGAGGACGAGGCCGTCGGCATGGCGCGCTTCGACTTCGGCTCGGACACGATACTCCAGGGCTTCGATTTCATTGCGGTGCTGATCGGGCTTTTTGCCTTCAGCCAGCTCTTGAGCGACGTCCGCGATCCCGCGGCGGCGCGAAGGTCCCTAACCGAGACCGGGACCGTCCATGTCAGGATCGAGCACCGCCGGGCCATCGCGGAAGTGGCGAAGCGCTGGACCATCGTCGTCCGCTCGTCGCTCATCGGCGTGTTCACCGGCATCCTGCCGGGCGCCGGCGGCTCCATCGCCAACATCCTGGCCTACGACCAGGCGAAGAAGGCCTCCAAGCACCCGGAGAAGTTCGGCACCGGCATCGCCGACGGCATCATCGCGCCGGAAAGCTCGAACAACGCGGTCGAGGGCGGCGCCCTGATCACCATGATGGCCCTCGGCATCCCCGGCGACGTGACGACGGCGGTGATGCTGGGGGCGCTGCTCATCCACGACGTGGTCCCCAGCCCCACCTTCATCAGCGACGAGCCGGTGCTGGCGTATTCGATCTTCCTCGCATTCTTCGTCGCCACTTTCATGATGGTCGGCCTGCAGTCCTTCATGCTCCGCGTCTTCGTGCTGGTCACCAGGGTCCGCATGTACGTGCTGGCGAGCGTCATTCTCGGCTTCTGCGGCATCGGCGTTTACGCCATCAACAACGTCGAGTTCGATGTTTGGACGCTGGTGTGGTTCGGCATTCTCGGCTTCATCATGCGCCACTTCGGCTTTCCCCTGGCGCCGATGATCCTGGGCGTGGTGCTGGGCAACATCGCCGAGCTCAACCTGGCCCGGGCCTTCGCCATCACGTCCGACCTCAGCCCCTTCTTCACCCGGCCGTGGTCGCTGTTCTTCCTCATCATCGCGGTGTTTTCCGCCGGTTTCCCCATGTACCAGGTACAGCGCGGGCGCAAGAAGTGGACTCTCGTCTTCCTGCCGGCGGCGTGCTTCGCCGTATCCGTGCCGCTCTACATGATGGGCGGCATCGTGCGGCCCGTGGTGGCGACGGTGGTGCTGGCCTACGGCGCATTCACGGTGTGGCAGCGGGCGCGGGGAGGCTGGCGGATCGAGGCCGCCTTGGGGCACACGGTGCCCCTGAAAGAGGACTAGGGACCCGCCCGGTCGGCCACCCCGTGCCCAGCCCCTGGGCGGGCGTGTGTGCCCCGGCCGCGCCTCCGACGGCGCAAACCCAACGTTCGAAAGCCCCCCGATGACCCTGCTCCGCGTTTTCGTCCCCTTTGCCCTCGGCTTCTTCATGTCCTACCTTTTCCGGGTGGTCAACGCGGTGATCGCGCCCGATCTGGTCGGGGACCTTGGTCTCACCGCCGGCGACCTGGGCCTTTTGACCAGCGCCTATTTCCTGACCTTCGCCGCCGCTCAGCTTCCCCTCGGCATCGTGCTCGACCGTTTCGGACCGCGACGGACCGAAGCGGTGCTCTTGACCGTCGCCGCCCTCGGCGCCTTCGTCTTCGCCGCCGCCGAGACGTCGGCGGGCCTGATCCTCGGCCGCGCCCTGATCGGGCTGGGGGTGTCCGCCTGTTTGATGGCGGCGTTCAAGGCGTTCGTGATGTGGTTTCCCGGCCCCCGCATCCCGCTGGTGAACGGGTGCCAGATGGCCGTCGGCGGCCTCGGCGCCCTGACCGGAACGGTGCCGGTGGAAGCGGCGCTGCAGGTGACCGACTGGCGCGGCGTGTTCGTGTTCCTGGGCGCCCTCACCCTGGCCGCCGCCGCCGCCATCTTCGTGGTCGTCCCCGAGCGCAAAAGCGATTACCCGCCGGCCCCGTTGCGCGACCAGATGGGCGGCGTGGTGAAGGTCTTCACCAGTCCCGTCTTCTGGCGCATCGCGCCGCTGACCGTGGCGGTGCAGGCGGCGTTTCTCTCCATCCAGAGCCTGTGGTCGGGACCGTGGCTGCGCGACGTGGCGGGGCTCGGGCGCGCCGACGTCGCCAACCACCTTTTGCTGATCGCCACGGCGATGATCGCCGGGTTCCTCCTCATGGGCCTCATCGCCGAACGCCTCGCCCGCCTCGGCATCAAGCCCATGGCCGTCGCCGTCGGCGGCATGGGCACGTTCATCGTGCTCCAGGCGGCGCTGGCGTTCGGGTGGACGGAGTCGGTGGCGGTGGTGTGGGGCCTGTTCGGGTTCTTCGGGCCGGCCGGGATCCTGTCCTACGCCGTGCTGTCCCAAAGCTTTCCGCCCGGGCTGGCCGGGCGTGTCATCACGGGGCTGAACGTGCTGGTCTTTTCCGCCGCGTTCGCGCTCCAGTGGGGAATCGGCGCGGTGATCGACCTGTGGCCGGTGAGCGAAAGCGGCGGCTACGCGCCCATGGCCTACCAGGCCGCCTTCGGCGTGATCCTGGCCGTGGAGGTGGCGACCCTGATCTGGTTCGCCGCGTTCCCCAGGGTGCTTAAGTACCCTCTATCACAATAGGAGGGTACTAAAGGGTGAACACGGCGGTCGCCGGACCGTCGGCTTCGAAGCCCTGGACCATGAGGGACCCTTGCGCCGCATTGGCGATCATGGCGACGCGGGTGGTCTGGTTGAGGATGGGCGGCGCCAGCCAGGAGAAATCGGCGGCGGCACCCTGGCGCGCCTGCTCCATCATCCGCCAACGCTCCGCGCTTTCTTCGCCCCGCGGCCGGTCCGGGACGCCAAAGGCCATCCAGTGGTTGGCGACCGAGGTCGGCGCCTGGCGAACGGCGGCCCGGTCCTCCAGCCGCTCGATGACGCACCCCTGATCCGGGGCGACGCCGCTCAGGGCAAAGAACGCGGGCAGGCAAAGCGCCGTTTCGACCAGCGCGGCCTTGGCGTCGGCGTAGGTGCGGCAGGTATCGCACACCCGGCGCAAGAGGTGGATGGGCGGAATGGCCCGGGACCGCCACCAGCGTCCGCGGGCGATGCTCCAGTCCAGCCAGCACCACGGACTGTAGCGGCGCATGGGCGTCTGGTTGAGGGCGACCGAAAAGCGCCCCGGCGCCATGGCCGTGACGACGCCCACCAGGCCCGGCCAGGTGACGTTGTAGAACGGCCCCATGTCCCCCTCGTGCCGGGCCACGACCAGGTTGGCGCCCAGCCCGTCGAGGGGCCAGTCCAGGGTGCGCAACATGCGGGCGCCATTTCCCGAAGGGTCCGGCCCGACCCCGGTCGTGCAGGTCCATTCGTAGGACAGGTTGAGCAGGAACGCGCCCGGCCGCCCGCCCCGCGCCGCCACGGCGGCGATTTCGCTGCCATAGGGGTTGTCCGACTTGGCGAGCCAGCGCCGGCCGGCCCAATCCCCCAGGCGCAGTGCGACGCGGCCGTAATGGCGCCGGCCCAGGGTCAGGACATCCCGCAGCCGCTCCGGAGCGGCCTCGGCCAGCGCCACGGGGCCGCCGTTTCCGGCCTCGATCAAGGGAATGGCGCGCAGTTCCCGGGGGAAAGGGCCTGTCGCTGCGGCCAAAGGGAAACCTCTCGGTGGGGGTGGGGACGGTGCCGCCCCGGCGGGTGGACCATATCATGTTTCTCAACATCGGGTGGTTCTAGTACAATTCCCAGGACTCCCTGGTTCCTCAACCGCCGCGAGGCCACAATGATCCCACGCTACAGCCGGCCCGAGATGACCGCCATCTGGGAGCCCGAGAACAGATTCCGCATCTGGCTGGAGATCGAGGGCCACGCCTGCGACGCCCAGGCCGAGCTCGGGGTCATCCCCAGCGACGCCGCCAAGGCGGTGTGGGAGCGCGGCAAGTTCGACGTCGGGCGGATCGACGAGATCGAGCGCGAAACCCGGCACGACGTCATCGCCTTCCTCACCAACCTGGCCGAGCACGTGGGCCCCGAGGCCCGGTTCGTGCACCAGGGCATGACGTCGTCGGACGTGCTCGACACCTGCCTCGCGGTGCAACTCACCCAGGCCGCCGACATCCTCTTGGGCGACATCGACGGGCTCCTGGCGGCGCTCAAGCAACGGGCCTTCGAGCACAAGCACACGCCCTGCATGGGCCGCAGCCACGGCATCCATGCCGAGCCCACCACCTTCGGCCTCAAGCTGGCCGGCTTTCATGCCGAATTCCAGCGCAACCGGAGGCGCCTGGAAACGGCCCGCGAGGAAATCGCCACCTGCGCCATCTCCGGGTCCGTGGGCACGTTCGCCAACATCGACCCCTTCGTCGAGGAACACGTGGCCAGGAAAATGGGCCTGGCCGCCGAGCCCGTTTCCACCCAGGTCATCCCGCGCGACCGCCATGCCGCCTTCTTCGCCACCCTGGCGGTCATCGCCAGCTCGGTCGAGCGTCTGGCCACCGAAATCCGCCACCTGCAACGCACCGAGGTGGGCGAGGCGGAGGAATACTTCGCCCCGGGCCAGAAGGGGTCCTCGTCCATGCCCCACAAGCGCAACCCCATCCTCACCGAGAACGTGACCGGCCTGGCGCGGGTCGTGCGCGCCGCGGTCATACCGGCGCTGGAGAACGTGGCGCTGTGGCACGAGCGCGACATCTCGCATTCGTCGGTGGAGCGAATCATCGCCCCCGACACCACCATCGCCCTGGACTTTGCCCTGGCGCGCCTGGCCGGGGTGGTGGAAAAGCTTGTGGTCTACCCGGACGCCATGCGGCAGAACCTGGACCGGCTGGGCGGGCTGGTTTTCTCACAGCGGGTGCTGCTGGCGCTGACCCAGGCCGGGATGAGCCGCGAGGACGCCTACGACGCCGTGCAGCGCAACGCCATGACCGTGGGCGGGGGAGGCAAGAGCTTCCTCGAACTCCTCGAGGCCGACGCCGAGGTGACCCGGCATCTGGACGCCCGGGCCCTGGCCGCCCTGTTCGACCTGGACTACCACACCAAACACGTGGACACGATATTCAAACGCGTGTTCGGCGAGGGCTGAGACCAAGGAGCGCCGATCCGGGAGGCCGGAAATCGTCGGTCCTTGGCGCGGCCCCGGGGCGCCGCGGACGGGGGCGGCCTGTCAGCCGCCCACCGGCTAGTGATCGGGGGCGGCCCGTCAGCCGCCCACCGGCCCGTGATCGGGGCCGAGCGGGTCGGGATATTCCCCCCCGATCTGCTTGAGGGCGATGGCGTCGAGACGCTCTATTTCGGCGCGCAGCTCCGGCTCGGAGATCGGCACCTTGCGCTCCTCGCAATCCTTGATCACCTTGCGGACGACATCGTCAATCCCGGGCTCTTCGAGGTCCGAGAGAATGACCTCCTTGACATAGGTCTCGGTCTCGGCGCTGTTCATCCCCAACCGTTCGGCGATCCACAGGGCAAGCAGCTTGTTGCGCCGCGACTCCGCCTTGAAGCGCATTTCCTCGTCCAGCTTGAATTTCGCCTCGTAGCCTTTGCCGCGTTTGCGAAATGTGTCTTCCATCAAGCCCACCCCCCGATGCCATTCGTGCGCCCGAAGATTCTACGGTCGAATGCACGGGGGCGCAACGGAAACGCGCCGCCCATGCCAATGATCGATAATATCGGGCGGGCTCCAGTCTAGTGGCCTGCATCAGCTAAATTGCACCCCTACGACGGCGTTGCGAGGTTTCCGGCTAGGAGCGCGTCGCGCCTTGGTGTGCATGCACCACAAGCGGCGCGCGACGACGCCGGGGGCCGCGGGGGCGCCCCCCGCATACAGTGTCGGGCGGACACCCCCCGGTGGCCCCCCGGGGCGTCGGGAAGGCTTTCCGATGGCCCCGCATCGCCTACGCCTCCCCTCCTGCCGAGGCAACGGGAAAAGCGATCGTATGGGTGCACTTTAGCTGATACGGGCCACTAGCGCCGACGGGACAAACGGATTATGAGGACTCGATCATGTGCACCCTGGTGATCCTGCACCGCCCGGGCGACGACTGGCCGATCGTGCTGGCGGTGAACCGCGACGAAATGGCCGACCGCCCCTGGGAGCCGCCGGCGCGCCATTGGCCGGACCGCGCCTGGGTGGTCGCCGGGCTGGACCGCCACGCCGGCGGCACCTGGCTCGG
>JACZWD010000015.1 GCA_022572335.1 Pseudomonadota bacterium | reverse complement strand
GCCGGGCGGGCGAGGGCCGGGTGCAGCGGCCGGTCCTCGGCTCCGGCGCCCGCCTGTGCCGGTCCCGGCGCCGCGGTGGCCGCCGCCTCCTGGCCGTAGGGCGCCAGCGCGTCCCACAGGTCCGCCATGCCCTCGCCGTGCTCGGCGGAAATGGGCAGGGGATCGCCCAGGCCGAGGGCGTAGGCCTCGAGAAAACCGGCGCCGCCGCCCCGGCCCTCGCACTTGTTGGCGATCAGGATCACCGGCGTCCCCTGGGGGCGCAGCCAGTCGGCGAAGTGGTGGTCCAGCGGAACAAGGCCGGTGCGGGCGTCGATCAGCAAAAGGCCGACGTCGGCGTGTTCGAGGGCGGTCTCGGTCTGGGCCCGCATGCGCGTCAACAGGACGTCGCCGGCGGGCTCCTCCAGACCGGCGGTGTCGACGACGGTGAAGCGGAGATCGCCGAGGCGCGCTTCGCCTTCGCGGCGGTCGCGGGTGACCCCCGGCGTGCGGTCGACGATGGCCTCGCGCCTGCCGACGAGGCGGTTGAACAGGGTCGACTTGCCCACGTTGGGGCGGCCGATGATGGCCACGGTGAAGGTCATGGTCCGGACCCGAAGGCCCCTAGCGGTAGGCCAGCAACTCGGCGTCGTCGGTAAGGAAATAGACGCTGCGGCCGGCAACCACCGGGGCCACGGGAATGCCGTCGGGCATCTCCTCGCTGCCCAGGATCATGCCCGTGTACGGCGACACCGACAACACCTCGCCGTGAGAGCCGGCAAGGATGAGGCGATCCCCGGCCAGGATCGGACCGCTCCATACGATGGGGTCCTCCTTGTCCTTTTCGTCCTCGTAGCGGGGCAGCGCCCGAACCCAGTGGATGCGGCCGTCCCGGCGCGACAGGCAGACGAGCTCGGAGTTGTTGCTGAGGACGAAAAGGTAGTCGCCCGCCACCCACGGGCTTTCCAGGCCGCCGATTTCCCTGTCCCAGATGCGCCGTCCGGTGCGCAGGTCGATGGCCACCATGAGGCCCCCGGTACTGAGCGCGAAGACCCGCCCGCGGTCGATGACGGGGCGGCCGCGGATGTGCGACAGGGTCGAGACGGCGGCGCTGCGCCTGGCCGAGGCCAGCGAGTCGGCCCACAGGAGCCGTCCGTTTTCCACCTTCAGCGCCACCAGCTCGCCCGACGAATAGGGAACCACGACCACGCCCCCGTCCACCGCCGGGCTGCCGCCGCCAAGCAGGCTGGCGACCTCGGTGATGCCGGTGTGGGTCCATAAGCTGCCGCCGTTGATGGCGTCCAGCGCGTGCAGTTTGTTGTCCACGGTGACCACGAACACCCGGCCGCCGCGGACCGTCGGCGCCGAGCGCAAGGGGCCGCCCACGGTCTGGCGCCAGATCTCGGATCCGTCCCCGGCGTCGAGGGCGATCACCTGGGCAAAGCCGGTGGCGACGAAAACCCGTCCGTCCTCAAAGGCGATGCCGCCGCTGATGTGCCCGTCGTCCTCGTCCTCGGGCGTCAACTCGACTTTCCACAGAAGCTTCCCGGTCTTGGCGTCGAACGCGCTGACCGTGGTTTCCGCGTCCATGGCGAAGACCCGTCCGACGGCGACGATCGGGGTGCCGACAATGCGCGTGTCGTCGTCGGCGCCCTCGCCGACGTCGGCCGTCCACAGGGACTTCAGCACCTCGCCCACCGCAATGTGGTGCATGGCATGGTTGGCGTAGCCGCCGGACTGGGGCCAGCTGGCATTCACCGACGGTTTGGGCAGCAGGATCTTGGCGTCCGCGACCTTGGGGTCGGGCTTTAACGCCCGCTCGTGCATGAGCACGGATATGCGCTCGCCGGGCAGGAGCGCCTCCTCTTCGCCGGGGAACACGCTGTCGATCAGTTCGCAGGCGTTGAGCAGCGCCAGGGCGCACGCCATGCACGCCATGCGGCCGGCCAGGCCCTTATGTCCTTCCTTCTTCGCCCGGCCGCCCGTCGCCATCATGCGCTCCATCCCCTATTGGCCGAGAATGGCCAGCATTTCGCTGGCCCGCGCCCGGATCCCCTGCGGCGCCGTGGCGTCGGCGGCGAGGTCCGTGAACAGCGCGCGCGCCTTCGTCCGGTCACCGGCGCGCGCCGCGAGCACGGCGATGAGTTCCTTGGCGCTGTGGTGCCAGGGATTGCCGTCGGCGGTCAACGGGGCCAGGCGGGCACTCAGGTCGCCGGCGCCGGGTCCGTTCATTTCATTGAATGCGCCCAGGATCACGGCCAGGTCGCGGTACACCGCGTCCACCCCCGGGTCCTGGGCGAGCTCCGCGTAAGCCGCCGCCGGGTCGCCGCGTTTCGCCAGCAGCGCCGCTTCCTGGAACCGCGCCAGCAGGGCATAGCCGGCGGTGGCGTCGGCGGCCAGGCCGGCGAAGGCCTCTGCCGCCGCCTGCGTCTGCTTGTCGTCGGCCAGCTTGAGGGCCGCGGCAAACCGCTCGCCGTCGCTTTGGCGCGTCGCGATGTCATAGACGCGCCAGCCCTGGTACCCGGCCACGGACAGGACAAGGGCGAGCACCGCGCCGACGGCGTAGTTGCCGTAGCGCTTCCACAGTTTGGCCCAGTGCTCCTGGCGCAGATCCTCCTCGATCTCGCGAAACAGGCTGTCCTGTACGGGGTCGGCCACGGAATCCTCCAACGTCGCGGGTCACGCCGCCCGGGCGGCGCCGGCCAAGGCATTGGCGCCTAAAATATCCTTCCCTTGGGCGGAAGGCAAATGCGGTGGTGGCGCAAGAGTTTACCGGTGTTCACGCCACTTGATGGAACAGCCGATGCTGGGGGTCTGGCGCTCCGGGCCCTTGCCGGTCTCGGCCACCTGGCACATGGCCTCGAACAGCTCGCGCCGGGCGTCCACCGGCGCCGGGTCCCTGCCCGACGAATCCAGGCGTCCCCGGTATTGCAGTTCCAGATCGGCGTTGAAACCGAAGAAATCCGGCGTGCACACCGCATCGTAGGCGCGCGCCACCTCCTGGGTCTCGTCGATCACGTAGGGAAAGGTGAAGCCGTGGGTGTGGGCGAAGACCTTCATGTTGTCCGGCGAATCCTGGGGGTACTGGCCATAATCGTTGGCCATGACGGCGATGCACCCGACGCCCCTGGCCTGGAGGTCCTGGATGTCGCGCACCAGGCGGTCGACAATGGCCCGCACGTACGGGCAGTGGTTGCAGATGAAGGCCACCAGCGTGCCCTTCGGGCCGCGGATGTCGGCAAGGCTGTAAGTCTTGCCGTCGATGCCCTCGAGGCTGAAATCGACGGCCTTGCGGCCGAAATCGCAAATCGACTGTTCCATGGCCACCATGATGGGTTCCCTCCTTTCGCGATCGGCCCGGCGCGGCGGCACGGCCCTGGACGGGCGCGGCCGCGCAGCCCGTTTGATACCTGCAAAGGGGCCGGCGATCAACGGCCCTTGGTCTTAACCCGGGCTTAACCTCAAAGGGATATGGTGCCGAAATGAGAAATCGCGGGCTCGTCCGCCCCGGGGCCCGGCTTGGCAGAGGTCTTCACATGCGATTTGCGGCCGCCATCGCCGGCGTCGTTCTGTTGGGCGCGTGCAGCGCCTTTCCGCCGTACGCCATGGTCAACGGGGTCTTCCTCGCGGCCACCGACAAGACCATGGAGGACCACGTGATTTCCGCCGCCAGCGGCAAGAACTGCTCCGCCGTCCGCGCCGGTACGGCCCGCTCCTATTGCGCGGAAGACGAGCTCAACCCCAGCCCGTCGGTCTAATGCTACCGCACGCTGGGCAGTGTCACCTGCTACGACCGGCCCGACCCGCACAACGGCCTCCAGCAGAGGGTGGGCGGGAACCATCACAACTACGGTCGGAGGCTTTGACGGCGGGCGGCGCGTGGACACGTGCCCGATCCCGGCGCAAGGCCGGCTGAAAGACCAACCCCATGTTCCGTAAAGGAGCCGCCATGGCCGCGGGCGTCCTGCTGGGCGCCATGATCATGTGGTTCTCCGTCGGCGGCAACGGCGACCTGGAGAATCTTCAGGTGGCCGCCGACGTGGGCGGCTTCCAGGTCCTCGAGGCATTGTCCACCAAGGGCGACGCCCATGCCCAGCACGCCATGGCGGTGCGCTACCGCGACGGCAGGGGCGTCGACCGGGACCTGCGGGCGGCGGTCCGCTGGCACACCCGGGCGGCGAAAAACGGGAACGCGGATGCCCAGTACGCCCTTGGCAGGATGTATGAACACGGCGACGGGGTGAAAGCGGACCCCTACCGGGCCGCCGAGTGGTATGCCCTGGCCGCCGGCGCCGGCAACCACAGGGACGCCCAGTTCGCCCTGGGCCGGCTTTATTACCGCGGGCGCGGCGTGCCCCACGACACGGGCGAGGCGATCAGCTGGTATCTGAAGGCGGCGCGCCAGGGTCACCCGGCCGCCCAGTACGTGATGGGCGCGCTCTACGCCGGCGGCGGGGGCGTCGACCGCGACTACGTGGAAGCCTACAAATGGTATTCCCTGGCCGTTCCCAACGCCGCCGGGGCCCTGGCCGTGGACCAGAGGTTCGATCCCGTCCGCGCCCGCCGGGAGCTGGCGGCGAAGATGAACCGGTTCCAGATCGCCCGGGCCGAGCGCCAAGCCGGCAACTGGCGCCCCAGCCGCTGATACCAAGGAGCGCCGATCATGACCCGACGAGCCGGCTGACCAAGGTTTTCGGCCCTAAGCGTGCGCTGTGGCGGGGGCATCGCGAAGCGTGCGCGACGCCGTCCGAAAGCCTTGGTAAGCCGCCGTTCCGGTCGCGTAGGCGGCCCGGCCGGACGACCCTTCCCCTATATTGACGCAGGCGGGCGCTTGCCCCACCATCGGCGCGGTTCGGCGCCCGGCGATGGCATTGGAACGCAGGAGCCCCCCCGATGAGCAAGGCAATCAGGGCCGTCACCTTCGATCTGTGGGACACCCTCATCCGCGACGATTCCGACGAGCCCAGGCGCAAGGCCCAGGGGCTGCGCACCAAGGCCGACGAGCGCCGGCATCTGGTCTGGGAGGCCCTCGACCGCCGCCGGCCCATCGCCCTCGACGACGTGCGCCTCGCCTACGACGTGGCGGAAGCCGCCTTCAACACCCTGTGGAAGGAACACAGCATCACCTGGACCATCGCCGAACGCCTGGCGGTGATATTCGGGGGACTCGGCCGCACCCTGCCGGACGACGACGGCGAGCGCCTGATCGAGGCGCTCGGGCGCATGGAAGTGGACATTCCGCCCGATCCCGTGGCCGGCGCCCGGGAGGCGCTGGAGGCGCTTTCGGGGCGCTACAGGCTGTGCGTCGTCTCCGACACCATCGTCACGCCCGGGGCCCGGTTGCGCGATCTGCTGGAGGCGCACGGGTTGAAACGGTATTTCTCCGGCTTCGCCTTTTCCGACGAAGTGGGCCATTCCAAGCCCGACCCCGCCATGTTCCGTTCCGCGGCCAGCCAACTGGGGGTCGAGGTGACCGAGATGGTCCATGTGGGCGACCGCGACCACAACGATGTCCGGGGCCCGCAGGCGCTGGGCATGAAGGCGGTCCTGTTCACCGCCGTGCGAGAAACCGACAAGGACGGCACGTCGGCCGACGCCATCTGCGACAGCCACGCCAGCCTGCCCGGCGCCATCGACGCCCTGGCCGGTTGAGGGCGGAAGCGGGGGAACGGGGAAGACGGGATGACGGGGGGGCCGCGGTTTCTGATCGTCGACGGTTATACGGGCGCCGCCCGCGCCGAACTGGCGGCCGGCGGGGCGGCGGTAGCCGGCGACCTGTATGCGGCCATGATCGGGAAGGTCCAGCCCGGCGCCCGCTGCGACATCGTGTTTCCCTGCGATCCCGGCGCCGCCCTGCCCGAGGGCGCGGCGCTGGCCGGGTACGACGGCATCGCCTGGACCGGCTGCAGCCTGACCATCTATGACGACACGCCCGAGGTGCGCGCGCAGATCGACTTCGCCCGCGCCGCGTTCGCGTCGGGCGTGCCCAGCTTCGGCAGCTGCTGGGCGGTGCAGATCGCCGTCGTCGCCGCCGGCGGCTCGGTCCGGGCCAATCCCCGCGGCCGCGAGATGGGCATCGCGCGCAAGATCGCGTTGACGGCGGAGGGACGCGGCCACCCCCTGTACGCGGGCAAGGCCTCGGTGTTCGACGGCTTCATCAGCCACGTGGACGAGGTCACGCACCTGCCACCTGGCGCGGTGGTGCTGGCGTCGAACGCGTTTACCCGGGTGCAGGCGGTGTCGGTCACCTGTCAGGGCGGAACCTTCTGGGGCCTCCAGTACCACCCCGAATACGACCTGCACGAGATGGCGCGGCTGGTCTTTTGCCGCCTGGAGATTTTAGCCGAACAGGGGTTCTTCAAGGACCGCCAGGCGGGCGAGGCGTACGTGAACCACCTCGAGGCCCTGCACCAGGACCCGGCGCGCCACGACATCGCCTGGCTGCTGGGCATCGACGACGACGTGATGAACGAGGACGTGCGGTGCCTCGAGGTGCGCAACTGGGTCCAGCGCCTGGTGCTCCCGGCGATGGCGCTGCGCCGCTAGGACGGCGGCGGGACGCCGGCAACCCTCACCCCACCCGGCCCTCGAACGCCGCCTCGTATATGCGCTTCAACTCCGCCGCGCCCACCGGGACCGGGTTGTCGACGCCGGTCGGGTCGCGGGCCGCCATTTCGGACAGCTCGTCCAGGCGGTCCTCCTCGACGCCGAGCTCCCTGGCCGTGTGCGGGATGTCCAGTTCGGCGCGCAGGGCCAATACCCAGTCCATGACGCCCTGGAAAGACGGGTCGGGCAGGTTCAGGTAGCGGGCCAGGCGCTCCATGCGCCCGGCGATGGCGTCGCGGTTGAAGGCCAGCACGTAGGGCATGAACACCGCGTTGGTGAGCCCGTGGTGGGTGTCGTACACCGCGCCCACCGGGTGGCTGAGGGCGTGGATGGCGCCGAGGCCCTTCTGGAAGGCCGTCGCCCCCATGGTGGCGGCGGCCATCATGTGGGCGCGCGCCGTCAGGTCGGCGCCGTCCAGCACCGCCACCGGCAGCCATTCCTTGACCAGGCGCATGCCTTCCAGGGCGATGCCGTCGGCCATGGGGTGGTATTGCGGCGCCGAGTAGGCCTCCAGGCAGTGGGCCAAGGCGTCCATGCCGGTGGCCGCCGTGATGGGGGGCGGTAGCCCGGTGACCAGCGCCGGATCGGCGATGACCGTGCCCGGCATCATGCGCGGGTGGTAGAGGATCCTCTTGGTGTGCGTGGCCTCGTCGATGATGACCGCGGCGCGGCCCACCTCGGAGCCGGTGCCGGACGTGGTCGGCACCGCCACCACCGGCGCCATGGCCCCGGCATCGATGCGCTTCCACTTGCCGTCCACGTCGGCGTAGTCCCAGAGCGACCCCGTCTGGCCGGCCATCAGGGCGATGGTCTTGCCCGCGTCCAGGGCGCTGCCGCCGCCGAAGGCGATGACGCCGTCATGGCCGCCGTCGCGCAAGACCGCCAGGCCGTCGTCGACGTTCCGTTTCACCGGGTTGCCCTTGACGTCGCTGAACACCGCGGTCGGCAGGCCGGCGCTTTCGTTGGCGGCGACGGCGTCGCCGACCATGGGCAGGGCGGCGAGCCCCGGGTCGGTCACCAGCAGGGGCCGGGACATGCCGAGCCCCGTGCAGGCGCGGGCCAGCTCGGCGATGCGCCCGACGCCGAAACGCACCGACGTCGGGTAGTTCCATCGTGCGCTCAATCGGTCGAGGTCTTCGCTCATGCTTTGGTTTCCTATAATACCAAGGGGCGCTGATCATGACTCATAGAGATCGCGTAGGCGGCTCGTCGGGCAGGAGGAAAGTTGCAGGCGATGCGGTGCATCGTCAAAACTTTTCGACGCCCTCCGACGGGCCGCATACGCGACCGGAACGGCGGCTTACCAAGGCTTTCGGACGGCGTCGCGCACGCTTCGCGATGCCCCGCATCGCCACAGCGCACGCTCCTGGCCGAAAACCTTGGTAAGCCGTCTCTATGGGTCATGATCAGCGACCCTTGGTATAAACGGCGGTCTTCAGGTGGAACGACTTGGGCCGGGTCAGGTGCTCGTAGCCGATCACCGAGAGCGTGCAGCCGCGTCCCGACCGCTTGACCCCGGTCCAGGCCAGGGCCGGGTCCAGGGTGTCGCAGCGGTTCATGAACCAAGTGCCGGTCTCGACCCGTGCGCCGATGCGCAGGCCCGCGTCCTCGTCGGCGGTCCACACCGACGCGGTCAGGCCGAATGCGCTGTCGTTCATCAGCGCGATGGCCTCTTCGTCGGAGGCGACCTTCATGATGCCGACCACGGGGCCGAAGCTTTCCTCGCGCATCACCGCCATGGAGTGGTCCACGTCGAGGAGCACCTGGGGCGCCAGATAGGGCGAATCTCCGGTGTCGGCGGGAAACGCGGACGTGTCGATCAGGGCCCTGGCGCCGGCGTTCAGGGCCGCCCGGATGTGGCCGCGCACGTGGTCCGCCGCGCGCTTGCGCACCATGGGTCCCAGGGTGGTCCCGCCGTCCACGGGATCGCCCAGCCTGTAGCCCCGCACCAGGCCGGCGAAGCCTTCGGTGAACGGCGCGAAGACGTCGGCGTGGACGTAGATGCGCTCGACGGCGCAGCACGACTGGCCGGAATTGAAGAAGGCACCGTCCACCAACGCCCCGACGGCGTGCTCCAGGTCGCAATCGGCGCGCACGTAGGCCGGGTCCTTGCCGCCCAATTCCAGGCCGACGCCGATGAAGCGCCCGGCCGCCGCCGTCTCCACCATGCCGCCGCCGGCGACCGAGCCGGTGAAGGCGACGAAGTCCACCTCGGGCGCACCGATCATGCGTCCGGTATCGGCGTGGCTCAGGTGCAGGTACTGGAACACGCCTTCGGGCAGGCCGGCGGCGGCGAAGGCCCCGGCGAAGCGTTCGGCGCACAGCGGCGTCTGCGCCGAATGCTTGAGGATCACCGCGTTGCCGGCCATGATCGCCGGCACCACCGAGTTGACCGCCGTCAGGTACGGGTAGTTCCACGGCGCGATGGTGAACACCAGCCCTAAGGGCTGGCGGCGGATGAAGCGGGTGAATCCGTCCCTGGGCGCGCACCGGACGTCGGCCAGGGAATCGCCGGCGATGGCGATCATGTGCCGGGCGCGTTCCTCGAGGCCGCGCACCTCGCCGGGGGAAGACCGGATGGGGCGGCCCATCTGCCAGGTGATCTCCTCGGCGATGGCGGTGGTGTCGGCGACCAGGGCATCCACGGCCCTGGAACAGAGCGCCGCGCGCTCGGCCACCGCCACCTCCTTCCACGCCGCCTGGGCGTGGACGGCGCGGGCAAGGGCCTCGGCGATCCCGGTTTCGGTGGCGTAGGGCCGCTCCACGTAGACGCGGCCGTCCACCGGGCTGATGGTCCTCAGCGTCGCGGTCATGGGGTTGCGGGTTCCTGGGGCATGTGGCGTGGTTTGGTTTGCAGCATACATTCTATGCCCGGCGGTGCACCGGTTCTTTTCCTTCCTCGGCGCCCCTTTGCGGCCGTGTATGTATCTCGAGGTGATGAATTGGGATGCCGGGCGATGGCCGGCGGGCGGCAAACTGCCTATTCGCCGGACGCCTTGGCGGGACGGCTCCGGGACAGGTGGTCTTTCACCCGCATGTCGGCGGTCAACAGCTCGGTGATCGCCCACACGCACAGGTGGGACAATTCCCCGGGGATGGGTGCGTCGCCGGGTGCCTTCTCCCACTTCGAAAACTCATGATCAAAGGTGTACAGGACGTCCAGATGTCCGTCGACGTGCGCTTTGACATCCTCCTCCGGGTAGTCTATCCGCCGAAGGATTTGTTCTTCATGGTTAAAATGAGACACCAATTTCCCGCGCAGATTGCGAAAGATGGATCCGATCACCGCCTTGTCTTCATGGTCGTCCAAGGCCTGCTGGAACCGCGCCATGAGAGCGCCGAGTTCCATGTGTTCGTTGTCCAGCTCGTCAATACCTATGCGGTAGGCTTCTTCCCAGAACGTAAGCGCCATCGCCCGCTCCCCGCGTGGTTGTGCGATCGGGACGGTCCCAACCTTTTCCACACCCCAAACCGGTTCATCCCGGACCACATTACCCGAGCATCGCAAAGCTACACCGGCCGCGGCGCCCTCTCCTTGACGTCGGTCAACCTGCCCGACACCGCCCGCAAGGGCATTGTCGGAGCAAATCGGCATGAGCCTCCTGGCGGGGTTCCTTAGCCTCCGGCAACGCGCAATCCGTTCCGTTATTTCGTCCACTCGCCGCGTGAGAGTCTTGACCGCTTCCGATCAGCCAGCTCAAGCCCAGATATACCAAGGGGTCCGAAAGGCGGAACTACGCGGCGAATTGGGTGCGATATCGGCCCTCGGCGACGCGCCCAAGAAAAATCGCCCTGCCGGTGGTGAGGCAAGGCGATTCTCATTGGTAGCGGAGGAGGGACTCGAACCCCCGACACGCGGATTATGATTCCGCTGCTCTAACCAGCTGAGCTACTCCGCCCCGGGTGCCGCCTGCGCCGGTATGGGCGGTCACGGGCTATTACGTCCAAATCCGAAAGGGTGTCAAGGGAGCGTCCCGCCGGCGGCCGGCGCAATCGCTCCCAGCCGCTCGCGGGCCCGCCGCCCGGCCTCTTCGATCTGCCCCGGCGACATGCCGGCGGTGAGGTCGTCGCGCACGTCGGCGTCGACGTCGAGGCCGCCGGCGACGGCCATCTCCAGCCACATGAGCGCCTGGACGGGGTCCCGCCGCACGCCCGTGCCGCGGGCATAGAGGGCGCTCAGGTTGGGCCGCGCCGCGCCGACGCCGTTTTCCGCCGCCTTCTCGTACCACCACGCCGCCCGCACCGCATCGGCGGCGACGCCCCGGCCGCGCTCGTACATGAGGGCCAGGTTGTACTGGGCCTGCGCCGATCCGCCTTGCGCCGCCTTCTCGTACCACCGCGCCGCCCGGGCCAGGTCCCTGGGCACGCCCCTGCCCTCGTAGTGCAGCAGGCCGAGCTTGTACTGGGCCTGCACGTGGCCCTGCCGGGCCGCCTGGCGGTACCACGCGGCGGCGGCGGCGGCGTCCACCGGCCCGCGGACGCCGGTCTCCAGCATCAGGCCCAGGTAGAACTGGGCCCGCACATGGCCGGCCTCGGCGGCGCGCTCGTACCAGCGCATGGCCTGGCCGTAGTTGGCGGGGGTGGGGACGTCCGCGGCCGGCGCCGGCGCACACCACAGACCCGCCGAAAGCGCGGCGGCGAGGGTCAAAACTCTCATCGGGGCCTCCCCGAGGACCATATTCCCGTAAGGTCCAGCCGCACAGTCTAACTACAGGCCCGATCAAAGGGGATGGGAAATGCATCTCCGTGGGCCACGGTCTTCTTAAACAGGCGGGAAACGCCGCGCCGAAGGCCTTATTTCTTTTTTCCCATTGCCGCGCGGTCTTCTCGGTCACCAAAGCACCGATCTGCTTGATGGTTTAATGTGTACAATGCCCACCATACCGCTGTATATCGGGTACCTTGATGATATGTCTGAAAATGTTATGTACTTGCCATTCGGAGAAACTTCAACGTAACCGAACAGCTTGTTAGTGACAAACGAGAGGAGTTGTTTTATCTGGCCGCTTTCATTGGCATGCCAAAGCCCAGATTGACTTCCTATAGACCCAATAAAGTAGAGTTCATCACCGTACCAATCGGATGCCAATATGACACTACCATGCGGAGTAACTGGCCTAATCTTTCCGGTCGCTTTTGAGTAAACAAATAATTGGCGCGTCTTCCACTCATAGTCTATAGGAGGATCGACCAAAGGGTAGCAGTGTGATCTTCCCATAATTGAACGGATGTAGCTAATCTTGCTCCCGTTTTTATTATATTTCGGCTTATCCAATGCGGGCGATGCCGTATATCCCTCCGGGATGACGGATTCAGGATCACAGACAAGGTAATCCCATTGCCCAAGGAATGTGGGTTCAATTCCAATCTTTTCGTTAGTTTTGACCAGGATAACGTGACGCCTGGATCGCAGGTCGATCTCACCGAGCAGTGCTTCGCTCTTGTTCGATAGAGTGTAAACGAGCGTTGTGCCATGCGTATGTGTTGCCATTCCAATAAAGTACCTCAGGTCCTCGATAATGAATTCATCCATGAGTATCAATGAGTTGCTACCAGCTTTGTCAATAATAATGATCTTAATCACACCGGTATTGTCTCGGTGAGCAAACGCAATTCGCGATCCGTCCGAAACGAATTTTGGCTGGGTCCAGATCGAAAGATCGTTTGGAACCGGAGTAATTTTCTTAGACTTAAAATCATAGATTCCAATTTTCTGGTCTCCGTAAAAGGATACCATCTTATGGTCATAAATGTCCGGTTTCCCATAAGGAAGGCTGTCCCAGTATGCAGCCCACTCACGCTTTCCTCCTATTCCTGTGGGAGGTGGTGGAGGCGGCTGTGATGAAAGCACTTTAGGCTCGAATTCGTCTCTTGGGGTGATCGCGAGCTTTTGACTACATCCATCGCACAAGCTGGTGGAAACAACCAAATGTGAATTTCCATACCATTTTGGATCAACCGTAAAAGTATTTGGCCATATTGTTACGCTTTTAATTCTCTCATTATCTACAATTTTGATTCTCTTATTATCTGCTATCACAACTGTTTCAGGAGTGGGCGCAGCACATCCAGAAATTAATTGGGCTAAGAGAAAAGAGGCCGCTAAGCAAGCGTTAATTCTGTAATTCTTCAATCCATTTAGCAAGATCGGAATCTCCAGCATTTTATATTTTGTTGTTACCAACATTCCCCAGATAACCTTCAAATCCATTGCAATGGTACTAAACCGACATTTCCCAGATAGCCTTCAAATCCATGACGATCATACCCAAATTGCACCGTCGCTGGAATGGTTCCCCTCCGCTGCCTCCGATAGTCCGATTTTGGTGAGTTGGCCGTGCCCGGAAGGCCATTTTCCCATATTTTCCGCCATCCAGGCGTACCTCTCCCGCACTTTTCACCTCGCCGTCGATTCCCTCGGCCTACGCCGGAACGGGTCTTCGTCGTAGATCATCAATCAGGCCCAAGATTTTCTGGAACAAGCTTCTTGGCACGGCAACCTCGGCCAATTGGAAAGTAACATAGCGGCCATGGCGGACGACCTTGGCTCCAATCTTCACCAGCTTTTCCCGTAGCGTGGTTAGCGACCAGTGTTCCACCTCCTTCGGCAAGGCCAACGTCCGCATGAAATTTCCAAGGTTGTAGGCCAGAGCATGAAGCTGAAGCCGAACCTCGTTGTTGCGGAACTTCCGGCATGACAGCCGGGTCCATTTGATGGCGTACTTGCCTTCCTTGATGTATTGCTCCGCTTTGCCCCGCTGATTGTAGAAAGTAACCACCCGCTCGGCGGGGCGCGACAGGTTGGTGACGATGAAGCCGACACGGGGAACCAGTTCCCCAGGATGCCATTCGACCTTGGCAACGATACGGCGTTTCTTGTTCCACGATCCGGCCTGATAGCTGAAGCTGGCGTAATAGCGCCGCACATGGTTCGGCGGACGGCCAACGGGGCGGGTCAGCAGATGGGCAATGCTTTCCTGCAGAACCTGGTTGTTCGACAACCGGATCGCGTACAGAAACCCCTCGGCTTCGAGGTATTCATACATCTCCGGTGAGGCAAAGGCCGCATCGCCCCGGAAATACAGCCGTACCTTCCGCCTCTTGTAGCGAACGACAACCGGCTTCAACACGCCTTCCCAGCCATCGGCGCTGTGAACGTTGCCAGGACGCAGGGAACACCGTTCCAAATCGCCGAACTGGTTGAACAGGAACAGGGGATGATAGCAGGTGCATCCGAAGTGTCCGTTGTAGGCCGTTCCTTCCTGGCCGCCGTGGGTCGGGCTGACGCTGCTGTCCATGTCGAGAATGATCTTCGTCGGCGGGTGCCGGTCATGAACCTTGTCGATCCACATCCCGTTCATGTCGGCCAAGGCTTTAACGTTCGCGTCGGTGGCCAGAACCTCCGTCTCGAAACGCCCCATCTGGCTGGTCGAGGCTGCCTGTTTCGTGACAGCATGGCCGCCGACGATCCATCGCATGACCGGGTCGAGGCTGAGCCGGTCGGCATCGTTCACGTCGTCGTACCCGCCAAGACGCCCGAAAACGGACTGGCGGAACTGTCCGACAAGACCGTGACGACCGTTCTTCCCACAACGGGTGTCCGTGAGCACGTCCCTGGCAATCTCGCTCAGTCCGACCGCATCATCCAGTTCCCGGTACGGCAACAACCCAGCATCGGAAGTGACCTTGGAACCGTGGAACTCAAGCTTGAGCCGGCGGTCAAAATCCAGCCTCAGAACCCCCTCTTTCGATTCACCCATCGGGTGAGCCATATCAACACCCCAAGTCCGCCTATAACGTAATGATTCTTATACCAGAATCCGGGTGCGCTGTCGTCAAATCACAAGGTCATCTGGGCAATGCGGGTTGGGGCAACAAGGCCCACGAAGCGCATCTGGAAAATGCCATTCTTATCGTCGACATTTACGACGGCACGATTCATGCCGGAATTTTTTCCAACGGGCAGACGACGATTTTTTCGAAAGTGGACAAGGAAACCGCGGATTATTTCCAGCCGGAAGTAGTGTACGGATTTCTTCCCGGCGCCTTGAGACAATGGGTCCGTTGGGACGAGATACGCGAGCTCAGGAGATTGGCCCCTCAAACCAATTTTCGATGGGTGAAGTAATCACCCATTAACGCCTGGGTGAAACAGCCCCGGTTCCTGTCTCGCCGACAACCGGCTTTCACGATGGAGCGACGGATGCGCATTCCAAGAATGGCGAATCTCATCGTTCTTATCGGCCTTCTGGTAACGGCTGCAGGTTGTACCACTGTAGGGGCAAATGTTCCCCAGGAGGTAGATTGGAGAAGCGGAAAACTCAGGCATTTGTTTCAATACGTCGGCACCTACAATTTCGAAGCGATTTTCGACGATCCCTTCGTTCGCCGGGCGATGGAGGAATTGCTTGGCGACAACGTTTCTCATCTCCTGCAAAATTTGAAGTCTCGCGGGTCGATCGAGATTGAGGGGCAGTATCTCGCCCTCTGGGGCCAAAAGCCCCACGAAGGGCATTTGGAAAATGCGATTCTTGTCATCAACGTCTATGACGGCAAGATTCATGCCGGAATTTTTTCCAACGGGCAGACGACGATTTTTTCGAAAGTGGACAAGGAAACCGCGGATTATTTCCAGCCGGAAGTAGTGTACGGATTTCTTCCCGAGGCATTGCGACGATGGGTCCGGTGGGACGAGATAGAAGAACTCATGAAATCGGTGCCCAAAACGAATTTTCGGTGGGTGAGGTGATCGCCCATTAACGCCAGGGCGGGACAGCCCCCATAAAAAATCACGGACAGACAGCCGATGGCCCCGCATCGCCTGTGCCTCCCCTCCTGCCGGGGAAACGGGACAAGCGATCGTATGGGTCCAATTTAGCTGATACAGGCCACTAGGACCGCGCCGCCCCCGGCCGGCGTCCCCTTTCCCGCCCGGCCCCAAGGGTGTTACCTTCCCGGCCGCGCCCCGGGGACCATGTCCCGGTTTCCCGTTTCCGGGCGCCCGTGCTTCTGCTGGAGACGCGACCCATGGCGCTGGACAAGGCCGCCGTCAGGACCATCGCCTTCCTCGCCCGCATCAAGGTGCCGGAAGAGGACCTGGAACACCTGGCCGGCGAGATGTCGAACATCCTCGGCTGGGTCGAGCAGCTGGGCGAGGTGGACACCTCCGGTGTCGAGCCGATGACCAGCGGCGCCGAGACGACCTTGCCCCAACGCGAGGACTCGGTGACCGACGGCGACGCACGGGACCAGGTGCTGGCCAACGCGCCGCAGCCGGAGGATGGATTCTACGCCGTCCCCAAGGTGCTCGAATGACGGCGGCGCTCACCGACCTCACCCTGGCCGAGGCCCGCGACGGTCTTCAGGCGGGCTCGTTTTCGTCGGTCGAGCTGACCCGCGCCCACAGCGCCGCCGTCGAGCGGGCGCGTTCCCTGAACGCCTTCATCACCGAGACCCCGGACTTGGCCCTCGGGCTCGCCGAGGCCTCGGACGCGCGCCGCAGGAGGGGCGGGGCGGCGGGACCGATGGACGGCATCCCCATCGCGGTGAAGGACCTGTTCTGCACCGAGGGCGTGTCGACCACCGCCGGCTCGCACATCCTGGACGGCTTCACGCCGACCTACGACTCCACGGTGACGGCGAACCTCAAGGGCGCCGGCGCGGTGATGCTGGGCAAGACCAACATGGACGAATTCGCCATGGGCTCGGCCAACATGACCAGCTACTACGGACCGGTAAAGAACCCGTGGAAGGGCGGCGACGGGCGCGACCTGGTGCCGGGCGGCTCGTCGGGCGGCTCGACGGCGGCGGTGGCGGCGCGCCTCTGTCTCGGCGCCATCGGCACCGATACCGGCGGCTCCATCCGCCAGCCGGCGTCCTTCTGCGGCGTCGTCGGGCTCAAGCCCACCTACGGGCGCTGTTCGCGCTGGGGCATCGTCGCCTTCGCCTCGTCCCTGGACCAGGCCGGTCCCATGGCCCGCACCGTGCGCGACGCCGCCGTCATGCTCGGCGCCATGGCCGGCCACGACGCAAGGGATTCCACCTCGGCCCCGGTCGACGTGCCCGACTTCGAGGCGGCCTTAAGCGCCGGCGTCGGCGGCCTCAAGGTGGGCATCCCCAAGGAATACGTGGTCGACGGCATGGCCGCCGAAATCGGCCGGCTGTGGGAAAAGGGCGCGGCGTGGCTGAAAGAGTCGGGCGCCGAGATCGTCGAGGTCTCCCTGCCCCACACCCGGCACGCCCTGCCCGCCTACTACATCGTGGCGCCGGCCGAGGCGTCCAGCAACCTGGCCCGCTACGACGGCGTGCGCTACGGATTGAGGGTCGCCGGCGGTTCCCTGGACGAGATGTACGAAAACACCCGCGGCGCCGGCTTCGGGGCCGAGGTGCGCCGGCGCGTCCTCATCGGCACCTACGTGTTGAGCGCCGGATACTACGACGCCTACTATCTGAAGGCGCAGAAGGTGCGCACTCTGATCGCCGAAGACTTCCGCCGGGCCTTCGAGACCGTCGACGTGCTGCTGACGCCGACGGCGCCGTCCGCCGCCTTCGCCATCGGCGAAAAGATGGACGACCCGATCGCCATGTACCTGAACGACGTCTTCACCGTCCCCGCCAGCCTGGCCGGCCTGCCGGCCATATCGGTTCCGGCGGGGCTGAGCGCGGGCGGCCTGCCGCTGGGCCTGCAGCTCATCGGCCGCCCGTTCGACGAGGAAACCGTGCTCGGCGCCGCCCATGCCCTGGAAGCCGCGGCCGGGTTCGACGCCAGGCCGCCGCCGGTGGGCGAGGCGTGAAGCCATGGCTTACCTGATCGCGGGCGAAACGGGCGACTGGGAGGTGGTGATCGGGCTCGAGGTCCACGCCCAGATCGTCTCCCGGGCCAAGCTGTTCTCCGGCGCCGCGACCGGGTTCGGCGCCGAGCCCAACACCCAGGTGTCCCTTGTCGACGCGGCCATGCCCGGCATGCTGCCGGTGATCAACGGATACTGCGTCGAGCAGGCGGTGCGCACGGGCCTGGGGCTGAAGGCGCAGGTCAACCTTCATTCGGTGTTCGAGCGCAAGAACTACTTCTACGCCGACCTGCCCCAGGGCTACCAGATCTCCCAGTACCAGCAGCCCCTGGTCGGGGAGGGCTGGGTGGTGTTGGACCTAGCCGACGGCTCGAGCCGCGAAGTGGGCATCGAGCGCCTGCACATGGAGCAGGACGCCGGCAAGTCCCTGCACGACCGGGACCCGGGGCGCACCTTCATCGACCTCAACCGCTCCGGCATCGCGCTCATGGAGATCGTGTCCAGGCCCGACCTGCGCAGCCCCGAAGAAGCCGGCCTGTACCTGCGCAAGCTGCGCGCGATCATGCGCTACCTCGGCACCTGCGACGGCAACATGGAGCAGGGCTCCATGCGCTGCGACGTCAACGTGTCGGTGCGCAAGGCCGGCGAGACGGACCTGCGCACCCGGACCGAGACCAAGAACGTGAACTCGGTGCGCTTCGTCATGCAGGCCATCGCGCACGAGGCCGAACGCCAGGTGGCGGTCTACGAATCGGGCGGCACCGTGGAGCAGGAAACGCGCCTGTTCGACCCCGACAGGGGCGAAACCCGGGCCATGCGGGCCAAGGAGTTCGCCCACGACTACCGCTATTTCCCCGACCCCGACCTGCTGCCGCTCGAGCTCACCGAGGACTACGTGGAAAGCATCAGGGCGGCCCTGCCCGAACTGCCCGACGAAAAGAAACGGCGCTTCATGGCGGGGTTCGGGCTTTCGCCGTATGACGCCGGCGTGCTGGTGGCCGAGAGGGAGACGGCGGATTTCTACGAGGCGGTGGCCAGGGGGCGGGACGCCAAGACGGCGGCCAACTGGGTGATTTCGAACCTGTTCGGGGCGCTGAACAGGAAGGGGCTGAGCATTGCCGAGTCGCCGGTGTCGGCGGAAAACCTGGGCCGGCTGCTCGACCTGATCGCCGCCGACACCATCTCCGGGCGCATCGCCAAGGAGGTGTTCGAGGTCATGGTGGAGACCGGCGGCGATGCGGGTTCCATCGTCGAGGAAAAGGGCCTGCGCCAGATCACCGACACGGCCGAGATCGAGGCCGCCGTGGACAAGGTGATCGCCGAGAACCCCGACCAGGTGGCCAAGTTCAGGGGCGGCAACGAGAAGATCGCCGGCTGGTTCGTCGGCCAGGTGATGAAGGCGACGGGCGGCAAGGCCAACCCCAAGCTGGTGGGCGAGCTGTTGAAGGAAAAGCTCAGGAACTGACGCCCCGCCCGGCCGCGCCCGCGGCGCGATTATCCCATCCCGGCGGTGAAATCCCCGGCGTTCCTCCGCGTCCCCGGCGTTTCGAATCCTGGCGCGGAGGCCGTGTAAGGGAACCGGGCGCGGTCCCCGCCCGCGGGCATCGGACTGGAACGCCGTGCGTGATACCCTGTAAAATCACGACCGGACCGAACCCTCACCGTACGGGCGCGGACGACGGGCAAAGGGGGACGATGGTGAAAGGCCTGAAATCCCATGTCACCGGCGCCATCTGGGACGTGGACCTGGCGGCGCTGCCGGCGTGGGCCGGCGCGCCGGTCCGCCTGGTCCGCATCCTCTACGCGGTGGTGCGCGACCTGGGCGACGGCATGCTCAGCCTGCGCGCCATGAGCCTCGTCTATGCGACCCTGCTTTCCCTGGTGCCGCTGCTGGCCATCAGCTTCTCGGTGTTGAAGGGCTTCGGCGTCCACAACCAGGTCGAGCCCATGCTGCTCGATTTCCTGGCGCCCCTGGGCGAGAAGGGCGTCGAGATCACGGAGCGCATCATCGGCTTCGTCGAGAACGTCAAGGCCGGCGTCCTCGGCGCGGCGGGCCTCGGGCTTCTCGTCTACACGGTGGTCTCGCTGATGCAGAAGATCGAGCGCTCGTTCAACGACACCTGGCAGGTCACCCGGCACCGCCCCTTCGCCCAGCGCTTCAGCGGCTACCTGATCGTCCTCCTTATCGGTCCGGTACTGGTCTTCTCGTCCATGGGAATCACCGCGTCGGTCATGGGCTCGGACGCGGTGGCGGCGCTGACCGCCATACAGCCCCTCGGCGCCCTGGTCGAACTGGCGGGCAAGCTGGTGCCCTATCTCCTGATCATCGCGGCGTTCACGTTCATCTATGTCTTCCTGCCCAACACCCGGGTGGGGGTGCGCTCGGCCCTGGTCGGCGCGGTCGTCGCCGGGTTCCTGTGGGAGAGCGCCGGCTGGGTGTTCGCCTCGTTCGTGGTCACGTCCGCCAAGTACCCGAACATCTACTCCGCCTTCGCCACCCTCATCCTGTTCATGATCTGGCTGTA
>JACZWD010000014.1 GCA_022572335.1 Pseudomonadota bacterium | reverse complement strand
GGCGCTGGGCTCCGCGGTCGAGGCCGAGACCGAGTGGCGGCGGCTCAGGCACCGCCATGGGGACCTGCTCGAGGCGTTGCGGTCCCGGATTCAGCGGGCGGACCTGGGCGCCAAGGGCGTGTTCTACCGGCTGCAGGCCGGACCGCTGGCCGGCGCCGGCCGGGCCAAGGGTCTGTGCAAAACGCTGGCCCGGCGCAACGTCCGGTGCCTGGTGATCACGCCGTGAGGCGCTGCCGCGGCGCGGTCCAGGGGCATTGGTGTAACCGGCCGTCGTTCCATGGAACCGGCGTGCGGTATGTACTAGTGGATGTGCGCCGGATGCGCGGCGCGGCGCGGGGATGAAAAACGCCCGTTTGACGCCGGCAACCGCCCCGCCGCCCATCCCTCCTCCCGGCGTCCGCGTGCTGCGCCCGCCCGAGGACGACACGATCCAACAGGCAACCCACCGGCTTCCCCGGTGGGCGGGGGTCCGGTTTTGTCGTACATGGACCTATTGCACCCCTTGCCTGGGAACTAACTCCTCGATATGACATGTGAATAGCAGGCTGGCTGGGGGACCCAGATTCGAACTGGGAATGCGCGGGTCAGAGCCGCGAGTTTTACCGTTAAACTATCCCCCATCCGGCGCGCCTGCCCGGCGCCGCCGCGGGCGCGAGGGGAACGCTTTTACCACAGCTACCGGCGGTTTGGTAGACGCCATCGCGCCCGCCGGCGGGGGCCGCCGACGGTCCTGTTTCCGCTTTTTTTGGCACCACGCGGGAAAATGTTGCATGGTGTCCCGTGCGCCCGGTGTTTCGCGGTCCCTGCCGCAAAAGACGGCGGCACCCGATGGAGGCCACGACACCGGCGGCGCCACGGGGAGGGCTTGGAGAATGCGCCACGGGACGGGCAGGCAGACGCGCGCGCGATTTGCCGGTCGGCGTCCGGGGCGCGTCCGGGCGCCCGTCTACGGCGCCGTCGACCTGGGCACCAGCAACTGCCGCCTGCTGATGGCCAAGCCCGCCGGCCGGGACTTCCGCGTCGTCGGGTCGTTCTCGCGCATCGTGCGCCTGGGCGAAGGGCTGGCGGCCAGCGGCCGCCTCAGCGACGCGGCCATCGCGCGCACCGTCGAAGCGCTCAAGGTGTGTGCCGGGAAGATGCGCGCCCACGGGGTGCGCCAGGTGCGCGGCGTCGCCACCGAGGCCTGCCGGCGGGCCGGCAACTGCGCCGAATTCCTGCACCGGGTGAAGGCGGAAACCGGCCTGGCGCTTGAACCCATCTCGCCGGTCGAAGAGGCCGACCTGACCCTTACCGGCTGTGCGCCCCTGTTGGACGCCGCCCGCCCGCGGGCCCTGGTCTTCGACATCGGCGGCGGCAGCACCGAGCTCATGTGGATCGGGCTCGCCGCCGGGCGGGCGCCCCGGCTGCTCGGCCTGTTGTCGCTCAAGCACGGCGTCGTGACCCTGACCGAGCGCCACGGCCGCGACGCCATACCGCCCAAGGACTACAAACGTATCGTCGCCGGGATCACGGCCGAGCTCGCCTCCTTCGACGCCGAACACGGCATCGCCCGCGAAATCGCCCGCGGCCGCGTGCAGATGCTGGGCACGTCGGGCACCGTGACCACCTTCGGCGGCATCTACCTGGGTCTGTCCCGTTACGACCGCTCGCGGGTCGACGGCCTGGTGATCGATTTCGACTCCATCGCCGCCATCAGCGCCCGGCTGTCGGGCATGGATTACAAGGCGCGCAGCACCTACCCCTGCATCCGCCGCGACGGCGCCGACCTGATGGTCATGGGCTGCGCCATCCTCGACGCCATTTGCCGCCGCTGGCCGGTGGGGCGCCTGCGCATCGCCGACCGCGGCATCCGCGAGGGCCTGCTGCTCGGAATGATGGCGGCCGACGGCTCCGTCCGGGCGCCCGTGCCGCCGTCCGCGCCACGGGCCGCCGGCCACGCGTCCCCGCGGCCGTGACCAGGGACCGCGGACATCGCACCGGGCGTGGCACAAGGGCGGCGGGACGCGGTCTCACCCGGCGGGTAAGGACGGCCAAGGGGCGGAAGCTTTCGTCCACCCGCTGGCTCCAGCGCCAGCTCAACGACGTCTACGTGAGGGAGGCCGAGCGCCAGGGACTGCGCTCGCGCGCCGCCTTCAAGCTGATGGAGCTCGACGACCGCTTCCATTTCCTGGCCCCGGGCAAGCGGGTGGTGGATCTCGGCGCCGCCCCCGGAGGCTGGACCCTGGTCGCGGTGCAACGGGTGAAGGCGGACAAGGGGCGCGGCCGCGTCATCGCCCTCGACGCCAACCCGATGGAGCCGGTGGCGGGCGCCACCGTGCTGTGCCGCGACTTCCTCGACGCGGCAACGCCGGCGGCACTGCGCGCCGCCCTGGACGGCCCGGCGGACGTGGTGCTCAGCGACATGGCGATGCCGGCCACCGGCCACGCCGGCACCGACCACCTGCGCGTCATGGCGCTGTGCGAAGCGGCGCTTGCCTTCGCCGCCGAGGTGCTGGCCCCGGGCGGCGTGTTCGTCGCCAAGATGCTCAAGGGCGGCACCGAGCACGCGGTGCTTGCCGACCTGAAACGCCTGTTCACCCGGGTGCGCCACGCCAAGCCCCCGGCCAGCCGCGCCGAGTCGGCCGAAACCTATGTCATCGCCCAGGGGTTCCGCGGGAAGGGACGCGGGGATTAAGCGGCACCACGTCGCGCAGGTGTTCGGCGAGCCCCTGCACCGGGACATGGGTAAGGTCCTTGCCCACCTCGGCGATCACCATCTTGCGGGTCCTGGCTTTAAGGGCCGCACGCAACGCGCCAAGGGTCTTCGGCGGCGCCACCAGCACGAGCCTGTCGAACGCCCCGCGTTCGGCGGCCTCGTCCAACACCTTGGCCATGCTTACGGCGAACAGATGCTTTTCGTATTCGTGCCAGTCGACCCGTGGCTCCATCGCGTGGCGGGAGCCGTCGGCGCTTTCGAACGTACGCCCCGGCCTGTCGGCGCCGTAGGTTCGCGTCGGCGCGTGGGAGGCGGCGAAATCGTGATCCAGGGCCCGTTCCAGACCGCTGCTCCAGCCCTCGCTGAGGACGATGCGGGCGCGGGCGCCGTCGGCGATCAGGATCCATGTCGTTCTTTTTCTCATGGCCCCGCCCCATCCCGTGAACCGGCCGACGTTTGGCGTGCGGCAGCCCGCGCCCTGTCACACTATACACCGGGAAGGCCGGCGTCCCTGATCGGCATCAAACCGCCTTGGCATGGGGCGCGGCTTGTGTATGATGGGCCGCCAACTCTGCAATGGAGGCGGCATGAACATTACCGAGGCACTGACTTTTGACGATGTGCTCTTGGTCCCCGCCGAGTCGAATGTCCTCCCTGCCCAGGCCTCAACCGTTACGCGCCTGACCCGCACCATCGAACTGGCCATCCCGCTGTTGTCCGCGGCCATGGACACGGTGACCGAAAGCGGGCTCGCCATCGCCATGGCCCAGGCCGGCGGCATGGGCGTCATCCACAAGAACCTGGAGCCCGACGAGCAGGCCACGGAGGTGCGCCGGGTCAAGAAGTTCGAATCGGGCATGGTGGTGGACCCGTTCACCATCCATCCCGAGGCGACCCTGGCCGATGCCCTGCATATCAAGGAGGCCCACAACATCTCGGGCATCCCCGTGGTCGAGAAAGGCAACGGCCGGCTGGTGGGGATTATCACCAACCGCGACGTCCGTTTCGCCGAGAACCCGGACCAGCCGGTGAGCGAGCTGATGACCCCGCACACGGCGGAGGCCCCGCTGGTCACCGTGCGCGAAGGGGTCGACCGCGAGGAAGCCAAGCGGCTGCTGCATCAACACCGCATCGAGAAGCTTCTGGTGGTCGACGGCGATGGCCGGTGCATCGGCCTGATCACGGTCAAGGACATCGAAAGGGAGCGACGCTTCCCCGACGCCTGCAAGGATGAAAAGGGACGGCTGCGCGTGGCCGCCGCCACCGGTGTCGGCGACGCCGGGCTGACGCGGGCCGAGGCCCTGGTCGACGCCGAAGTGGACGTCATCGTCGTCGACACCGCCCACGGACACTCGGCCGGCGTGCTCGAGGCGGTGGAGCGCATCAAGAAGCTCAGCAACTACACCCAGGTGCTGGCCGGGAACATCGCCACCCCCGACGGCGCCAAGGCCCTGATCGACGCCGGCGCCGACGCCGTCAAGGTGGGCATCGGGCCGGGGACCATCTGCACGACGCGCATGGTGGCGGGCGTCGGCGTGCCCCAGTTTTCCGCCGTCCTCGAGGTGGCCGAGGCATGCCGCGAGCGCGACGTGCCGGTCATCGCCGACGGCGGCGTCAAGTATTCGGGCGATATCGCCAAGGCCATCGCCGCCGGCGCCGATTGCGTCATGATCGGCTCCCTGTTCGCCGGCACCGACGAAAGCCCGGGAGAGGTGTTCCTCTATCAGGGCCGTTCCTACAAGGCCTATCGCGGCATGGGGTCCGTCGGCGCCATGGCGCGGGGCTCCGCCGACCGCTACTTCCAGCAGGACCTGTCGGACGACCTGAAACTGGTGCCCGAGGGCGTCGAGGGCCGCGTGCCCTTCAAGGGACCGGCGGCCAACGTCATCCACCAGATGATCGGCGGCCTGCGCGCCGGCATGGGATACACGGGCAGCCGCACCATCGCCGAGATGCAGCGCAACTGCACCTTCCGGCGGATCACCGCGGCGGGCCTGCGCGAAGGCCACGTGCACGACGTCACCGTCACCCGCGAGGCGCCCAACTACCGCAGCCGGTCCTGAGACCAGCGCTCCTTGGTATGAGCCGCCGGGGGGCGGCGTTGGGGTTGAACCACCGGGAACACGGAGAAAGGAATTTCCGCGCTTTGCCGGTGCGCGTCGCGCCTTCGCGGCCGCCTCGCGACAGCGCATTTTTTTTGCAAAGCCTCGGCGTTCCCGGCAACGGATACATTCAATCCCTTGACCATTCTGGATGCGTTGCATACATTATATTCATAGTAGACAGAGGATGCGGGATGCCCCGGTCGGTATCATTGTCCTTCCGCACTTCGCGGGAAAAGGCGCAGCGGCTTGAGGTCCTTTCCCGGGCCACGGACCGCGCCAAATCATGGCTGCTGGAACAGGCGTTGGACGTGTACCTCGACGCCCAGTCGTGGCAGACCGCCCATATCGAAAAGGGGCTGAACGAGCTCCGCCGCGGCGAGGGAATCCCCCATGAAGACGTCGCCGAATGGCTGGCCACGTGGGGAACGGACCAGGAGCGAAACCGGCCTCGATGAGGATCATCTGGTCGCCGACCGCCCGTGACGACCTCAAGCACGTCCGTTCCACCATCGCCCGGCGGAATCCGGCCGCCGCGGCCACCGTCGCCAAGGCGATCCTGCAGGCGGTGCAAAACCTGGCGCGGCATCCGTCGATGGGACGGCCGGGGCGTCTGCCGGGCACCCGCGAACTGGTGATCAGCGGGACACCGTTCATCGTACCCTACACCGTACGCGATCAAGACGTCGAGATCATCGCCGTGCTCCACGGCGCCCAGACGTGGCCTGACGAGCCGACCGGCTGAGCACATGCCGCGGCGCCGCGCAGGGAAACGGATCCTAGACGGAACTCCCGGACCAAACGTCGGCCGTGGAAACGGAGAGCCGCCGCGCGCCGCGCCGCCGCCGCCGGGGGCGGAAAGCACTCCCTTGACGGACCACGCAGAAGGGACAACATTAAGGGCGTTCCCAGGGGAGCCCCGATAGGGGGCTGAGACACCGCCGGCGCCGGGACGGAACGACGCGCGCGCAACGCGGTTACCCTTCGAACCTGATCCGGGTCATGCCGGCGAAGGGACAGGGACGTGCCGACGCAGTCCACGGCGCTTCCGGAAAACCTAAGCATTCCCCGGGTCTCCTTACGTGCTTGCCGCAACAGGAGATCCTTCGATGAACGTCATCACCAAGCCGCCGAAAATTTCCGTCACCACCGGCCCCCTGCCCGCCTCGCGCAAGATCTATGTGAACGGTGAGCGGTACGGCGATATCCGCGTGCCCATGCGCGAGATCGACCTGCACGAGACGGCCCATGAGCCGCCGCTCCGGGTGTACGACCCGTCGGGCCCGTATACCGACCCCGCCGTCGCCATCGACATCGATTCGGGGCTGGCGCCGTTGCGCGAACCCTGGATCCAGGCGCGCGGCGACGTGGAGGAGTACGCCGGCCGCGGCCTCCAGCCCGAGGACAACGGCTTCGTCGGCGCCGACAAGGCGGTGCCCGCCTTCCCCGGCAAACGCACCCCGCTGCGCGCCAAGAACGGCAGGGCGGCGACCCAGCTCGCTTACGCGCGGGCCGGCGTGGTGACGCCGGAGATGGAGTTCATCGCCATCCGCGAGACCATGGGCCGGGAAGAGCGGGCCGGACAGGCGCGGCGGGACGGGGAATCCTTCGGCGCCGCGATCCCCGACCACGTGACGCCGGAGTTCGTCCGCGACGAGGTCGCCCGCGGGCGCGCCATCGTCCCCAACAACGTCAACCACCCGGAATCCGAGCCGATGATCATCGGCCGCAATTTCCTGGTCAAGATCAACGCCAACATCGGCAACTCGGCGGTGACGTCGTCGGTCGCCGACGAGGTGGACAAGATGGTGTGGGCGACGCGCTGGGGCGCCGACACGGTGATGGACCTGTCGACGGGCCGCAACATCCACAACATCCGCGAATGGATCATCCGCAACTCGGCCGTCCCCATCGGCACCGTGCCCATCTACCAGGCCCTGGAGAAGGTGGACCGGGCGGAGGACCTGACCTGGGAGATCTACCGCGACACCCTGATCGAACAGGCCGAACAGGGCGTCGACTACTTCACCATCCACGCCGGCGTGCGCCTGGCCTACATCCCGCTCACCGCCGAGCGGGTCACCGGCATCGTCAGCCGCGGCGGCGCGATCATGGCCAAGTGGTGCCTGGCCCATCACACCGAGAGCTTCCTCTACACCCACTTCGCCGACATCTGCGACATCATGCGGGCCTATGACGTGGCCTTTTCGCTCGGCGACGGACTCAGGCCCGGATGCATCGCCGACGCCAACGACGCCGCCCAGTTCGCCGAGCTGGAGACCCTCGGCGAGCTCACCCGCGTCGCCTGGGACAGGGACGTCCAGGTGATGGTAGAGGGCCCCGGCCACGTGCCCATGCACAAGGTCAAGGTCAACATGGAGAAGCAGCTCGAGGCCTGCGGCGAGGCGCCGTTCTACACCCTCGGCCCCCTGGCCACCGACATCGCGCCGGGCTACGACCACATCACGTCGGCCATCGGGGCCGCCATGATCGGCTGGTTCGGCACCGCCATGCTGTGCTACGTGACGCCGAAGGAGCACTTGGGGCTGCCCGACCGCGACGACGTCAAGGTCGGCGTCATCACCTACAAGATCGCCGCCCACGCCGCCGACCTGGCGAAGGGCCACCCGGCGGCGCAGATGCGCGACGACGCGCTGAGCCGGGCGCGCTTCGAGTTCCGCTGGGAGGACCAGTTCAACCTCAGCCTCGACCCGGAGACGGCCCAGGCCTACCACGACCTGACCCTGCCCAAGGAGGCCCACAAGGTGGCCCACTTCTGCTCCATGTGCGGCCCCAAGTTCTGCGCCATGGAGATCACCAACGACGTGCGCGAATACGCCGCGAAGGGCATGGCGGAGATGAGCGAGAAGTTCAAGGCCGGGGGCGGGGAGATTTACAAGGAGGAGTACAAGGACGCGGCCCCGACGCCGCCCGCGGCGGAGTAGGCGGCGGGCAAAATTCGGCGTTGGTGCGGGGCCGGGCGATGGGGTATCGTCCGGCCCCCACGTTTACCGCCATGAAGCCGGCCCCATGACCGACCGCGTCCTCATCGTCGACTTCGGATCGCAAGTCACCCAGCTCATCGCGCGGCGGGTGCGCGAGAGCGGCGTCTACTGCGAGATCCACCCCTTCAACACGGTGACCGGGGAGTTCCTCAGCCGTTTCGGGGCGCGCGCCGTGATCCTGTCGGGCGGGCCGGCCTCGGTCACCGAGGGCGAGACGCCCCGGGCGCCGGACGCGCTGTTCGCCATGGGGGTGCCGGTGCTCGGCATCTGCTACGGCCAGCAGACCATGGTCGCGCAACTGGGCGGCCGGGTGGCGGCCTCGGAGCACCGGGAGTTCGGCCGCGCCACCGTCGACGTGACCGGCGACTGCGGCCTGTTCGACGGCGTCTGGCACAAGGGCGGCCGTGAACAGGTGTGGATGAGCCACGGCGACCGGGTCATCGAGATCCCCAAAGGCTTCCGCGCCGTCGCCGTCTCCGAGGGCGCGCCCTTCGCCGTCATCGCCGACGACAAGCGGCGCTTCTACGGCGTCATGTTCCACCCCGAGGTCGTGCACACGCCCCACGGCGCCCAGTTGCTCAGGAACTTCACCCACGGGGTGGCGGGGTGCCGCGGCGACTGGACCATGGCCGCCTTCCGCGACGCCGGGATCGCCAAGGTGCGCGCCCAGGTGGGCCAGGGGCGGGTCATCTGCGGCCTTTCCGGCGGCGTCGATTCCGCGGTCGTCGCCATGCTGCTGCACGAGGCCGTGGGCGCGCAGCTCCAGTGCGTGTTCGTCGACAACGGGCTGTTGCGCCTGGACGAGGCCGACGAGGTGACGCGCCTGTTCCGCGACCACTACAACATCCCCCTCGTCCGCCGGGACGCGGCGGCCCTGTTCCTGGGCGCGCTGAAAGGCGTGACCGACCCGGAAGAGAAACGCAAGCGCATCGGCGCCACCTTCATCGACGTCTTCGAGGACGAGGCGGAAAAGGCCGGCGGCGCCGACTTCCTGGCCCAGGGGACGCTGTACCCGGACGTCATCGAATCCGTCTCCTTCGCCGGCGGGCCGAGCGCCGTCATCAAGTCCCACCACAACGTCGGCGGCCTGCCCGAACGCATGAAACTCAAGCTCGTCGAACCCCTGCGCGAGCTGTTCAAGGACGAGGTGCGGGCGCTCGGGCGCGAGCTCGGCCTGCCCGAGCGCATCGTCGGCCGCCATCCCTTTCCCGGGCCGGGGCTGGCCATCCGCATCCCCGGCGCGGTGACGGCGGAGAAGCTGGACATCCTGCGCCGGGCCGACGCCATCTACATCGACGAGATCCGCGCCGCGCGCCTGTACGAATCCATCTGGCAGGCCTTCGCCGTGCTGCTGCCGGTCCAATCCGTGGGCGTCATGGGGGACGCGCGCACCTACGATTTCGTGTGCTGCTTACGCGCCGTCACGTCGACCGACGGCATGACCGCCGATTACTACGCCTTCGACCACGAGTTCCTGGGCCGCGTCGCGGGCCGCATCATCAACGAGGTCAAGGGCATCAACCGGGTGGTCTACGACGTGACCTCGAAGCCGCCGGGGACGATCGAGTGGGAGTGAGGCGGGGGCGTCCGGTCGACGGCCCGCCGGGTCTTAGCTAAGCTAACTTAGCTTAGCTAAATGCGATTCCGGAGGGCCGGCCGTGATCCGGGTGACCATTCATGCCGCCAAGACCCAGCTTTCGAAACTGATCCGGCGCGCCCAGGCCGGAGAGGAGATCGTCATCGTCCGCGGCAAGGAGCCGGTGGCGCGGCTCGTGCCCGTGGCCGGGACGGGCCGGCGCCGCGTCTTCGGGGCCATGCGCGGCCGAGCGCGCGTCGGCGATGCCTTCTTCGAGCCCCTGCCAGCCGACGAGTTCGCCGGCTGGGAGCCGTGAAGGAGGAACGCGCGAATAACCCTTGCTTAAAGCCCCCGCATGGCGGCCGGGCGCGGGCGATCCTATATAGAGGGCCTGTATGGAGGGATCGGGCGCCCGGCCCGCGGGGCACGGGCCAAGTCGTGCGCTGATCCTGAAGCGACCGGGAGGACCATGCAAAGCAGAGAGCCGGGGCCGGGCGCCATCGGCCCGCGCAACGATTTGAAGACCATCCGCGCCCTGCTGCCCTATCTGTGGCCGGCGGGGGCGTTGGAGATGCGCGTGCGCGTGGTCATCGCGCTCGGCCTTCTGGTGCTGGCCAAGGGCACCAACGTGGTGGTGCCGATCTTCTACAAGTACGCGGTCGACGCGCTGTCGGCGGAGACCGGGGCGGTGCTGGCCGTGCCCGTCGGCCTGCTCGTCGCCTACGGCCTGACCCGGGTCATGGCCCAGGCCTTCGGCGAGGTCCGCGACGCGGTGTTCGCCAAGGTCGCCCAGCGCTCCATCCGCCTGGCCGGGCTGAGTGCGTTCCAGCACCTGCACCGGTTGTCCCTGCGCTTCCATATGGACCGCAAGACCGGCGGCGTCAGCCGGGCCATCGAGCGCGGCACCAAGGGCATCGAGTTCGTGCTCGCCTTCATGGTCTTCAACATCCTCCCCACCCTCTTGGAGATCCTGCTCGTCTGCGGCGTGCTGTGGGCGCTTTATACCGTGTGGTTCGCCCTGGTCACCCTGGTCACCATCGGCGGCTACATCGCGTGGACGCTGGCCGTCACCGAGTGGCGCACCAAGTTCCGCCGGACCATGAACGAGAACGACAGCGAGGCCAGCACCAAGGCCATCGACAGCCTGCTCAACTTCGAGACCGTCAAGTACTTCGGCAACGAGGACCACGAGGCGCGGCGCTTCGACGTGGCGCTCAAGGGCTACGAGCAGGCCGCGGTGAAGAGCAGGACTTCGCTGACGCTGTTGAACATCGGCCAGGGGGGCATCATCGCCGCCGGCCTCACCGCGGTCATGATCATGGCCGGCAGCGGCGTCGCCGCCGGCGCCATGACCATCGGCGACTTCGTGCTGGTCAACGCGTACCTGATCCAGCTCTACCTGCCGCTCAACTTCCTCGGCTTCGTCTACCGCGAGATCAAGCGCTCGCTCACCGACATGGAGGCCATGTTCGCGCTGCTCGGCGAGGCGCCCGAGATCGGCGACGCGGCGGACGCCGGAGCGCTCCGCATCGACGGCGGCCGGGTGGAATTCGACGACGTCTCGTTCAGCTACGATCCCCGGCGCCCCGTGCTCAAGGGCGTCTCGTTCACGGTGCCCGCCGGCAAGACCCTGGCCATCGTCGGCCCCAGCGGCGCGGGCAAGTCGACGATCTCGCGCATCCTGTTCCGCTTCTACGACGTCGATGCGGGCCGCGTGCTCATCGACGGCCAGGACATCCGCCAGGTGACGCAACAGTCCTTGCGCGCCGCCATCGGCATGGTCCCCCAGGACACGGTGCTGTTCAACGACACCATCTATTACAACATCGCCTACGGCAACCCGGCGGCGAGCCCGGCGGAGGTGGAGGAAGCGGCGCGGCTGGCCCGCGTCCACGATTTCGTCATGGGCCTGCCCGACGGCTACCAGACGGCGGTCGGCGAGCGCGGCCTCAAGCTCTCGGGCGGCGAGAAACAGCGCGTCGCCATCGCCCGCACCATCCTTAAAGAACCGTCCATCCTGCTCTTCGACGAGGCCACTTCGGCGCTCGATTCCCGCACCGAGAGGGAGATCCAGGATTCCCTGAACGCCGTCTCGGCCGACCGCACGACGCTGATCATCGCCCATCGGCTGTCCACGGTGGTCGACGCCGACGAGATCGTGGTCCTGGACCAGGGGCGCATCGTCGAACGCGGCGGCCACGCCCAACTGCTCGCGGCCAGGGGCGGCTACGCCGACATGTGGGCGCGCCAGCAGGAGGCGGCGAAGGCGCTGGAAGCCCTGGAACGCACCGGCGAGGCGCCCGACACGGGCGCGGAGGCCACGGCGCCGGCGGAGTAGCACTCGGCACAAACGACCCTGCCCCATGTGTCTAATGGAATGGCCGGCCCACCGGCGTTGGATTTGAACCACTGAGAACACAGAGAGCACGGAGAACAGAGACACAGAGGAAATCAAAATCGGTGCTACGCGCCGCCTTCGCAGCCGCGCCGTGACGGCGCTTCCTGTTTTTGGAAATCCTCTGCGTCCCTCTGCGTCCTCCGCGTTAAAATTTGAAACGCCGAGGACGCAGAGGGACGCGGAGGAAGAAACACGGAGGAAATCAAAAGCGGCGCCATGCGCCGCATCCCGTTTTCTCTGTGAATGTCTTTGTGGGCTCTGTGGTTATTCTTCTTTCGGCAATCCCGCCCGGCGGCAGCCGGAATTACGCCGCTTCGGCCTCGTCTTCCCGCGTGATCCAGCCGCCGCCGAGGACGCGCTCTCCGTCGTAGAACACGCACGCCTGGCCGCCGGCGATGCCGGCCTCGGGCTCGTCGAGGACCACCTCGGCCGTGTCGCCTTCGCGCCCGTACACCGTGGCCGCCGCCGGGGCCTGGGTGGAGCGCAGCTTCACCGCCGCCCTGACCCCGCCGCCGGGCAGGTCGCCCGGCCCCAGCCAGTTGACCTCGCGCACCCGGACCCGGTCGCGCAGGAGCGCCGCCCGCGGACCGACCACGACCCGGTTGGCCCGGGGCTCCAGCCGCACCACGTAGAGCGGCTCGGGCGCCGCGATGCCCAGGCCCCGGCGCTGGCCGATGGTGAAGCGGATGATGCCGTCGTGGCGGCCGAGCACGCGGCCCTGAAGGTCGACGATGTCGCCGGCCCGGAACGCGCCGGGGCGCAGCCGGCCGACCACGTCGGCGTACGAGCCCTCGGGCACGAAGCAGATGTCCTGGCTGTCGGCCTTGTCGGCGACGGCAAGCCCGAAGCGGCGGGCCAGCTCCCGGGTCCGGGCCTTGTCCATGTCGCCCAGGGGGAAGCGCAGGTATTCGAGCTGCTCTTGCGTGGTGGCGAACAGGAAATAGCTCTGGTCGCGCACGGGGTCGACGGCGCGGTGGAGTTCCGCGCCCGCGCCGCCGGCCACCCGGCGCACGTAATGGCCGGTGGCGAGGGCGTCGGCGCCGAGCTCCCGCGCCATGGCCAGGAGGTCGCGGAACTTGACCGTCTGGTTGCAGCGCACGCAGGGGACGGGGGTCTCGCCGCGCACGTAGGAATCGGCGAAATCGTCGATCACCGCGTCCCGAAAGCGGCTTTCGAAATCGAGCACGTAGTGGGGAATGCCGAGCGTGTCCGCCACCCGGCGGGCATCGTAGATGTCCTGGCCGGCGCAGCACGACCTGGTGCTCTTCACCGCCCGGCCGTGGTCGTACAGCTGCAAGGTGACGCCGATGACCTGGTAGCCCTGCTCGTCGAGCAGGGCGGCGGTGGTCGAGCTGTCGACCCCGCCCGACATGGCGACGACGACGCGGGTCCGGCCCGGCGCCTTATCGAAACCCAAGGAATTCATGGGCGCGAATATAGGGATTCGGAGCGCCGGTACAAGCTCAGCCGTCCCCGGCGACGTCGTCCTTGGGCCTGTCGCCGTCGGGCTCGATCAGGGCGCGCAGGGTGATCGAGCGGAACTCGCGCCGGTACAGCACCAAAACGACCCAGACGCAGGCCACCATGAACGCCCAGGGCTGGATGAACCAGGTGAGCGTCGCCAGGCCGAAGTAATAGGCCCTGAGGCCGCGGTTCTGGGTGTTCACGCCGCGCGTGATGAGCCGCGCCGTGCGCTCGGCGAACCCTGGCCTGTCGGGCGCGTTGACATCCTCGCGCATGGGGGCGGCGCCGATCAGCACCAGGGCGAAGTTGAACTGGCGCATGGACCACACGAACTTGAAGAAGGCGTAAACAAAGATCAGCAGCAGCACCATGCCCTTCAGCTCCCACAGTTCAGGCGACGCCTGCACGGCGAAGGACAGCTCGGATACCGCCTCGCGGGCGGCGCCGAACCCACCGAGGATGGTCATCAGCCCGGCCAGGATGAAGATGGTGGTGGAGGCGAACAAGGCGTTGCTGCTGATCAGCGCCGCCAGGATATTGACGTCGCCGGTGCGCAACTCGCGTTCCAGCATGCGCTCCATCCAGCGCACCCGGTACCGGTGCAGGGCCTCCACCAGATTGGGCGCGTCCCGGTTCGGGCGGTCGGCAAAGGCCGTGTACCCGACCCAGCACACGAAGAGCCAGACCAGGGCAATGTAGTCGGCAACGGCGGCTCCAAGCACGGCGTCACTCCCGGGCGTCGAGCGCCATGTCCCAGAACGCCGCCTCCAGGCGGGTGGCCTGGCGAAAGGTGGTGAGAAGGGAGTCGATGCGCCCCGGGCCGCCGCGGCGTTCCATCAGGCGGTCGATGGTGGCCACCTCGGCGCGGGCGACGTCTTGGTAGTCCGTGGACGCGTACATCTCGATCCACTCACGATACGGGTTGCCGTCCAGGCGCGTGGCCGGGTCGGAGATCAGACCGGCGCCGATCTCGGCGTAGCCGACGACGCACGGCGCCAGCGCCACATGCAGGTCCAGAATATCGCCGGCCAGGCCTTTCTCCAGCACGTAACGGGTATAGGCCATGGTGGCCGGGGCCTCGGGCAGGGCGGCCATGTCGTCTTCGCTCAGGCCCCAGCCGGCACAATAGGTCACGTGCAGGCCCATTTCCACGTCGATGATGGCGGAAAGCGACCGCGCCGCCTGGCGGATGTCGTCCAGGCCGTCGGCCTTGTAGGCGGCGAGCGCATAGGCGCGGGCCAGGTGGATGAGGAACAGATAGTCCTGACCCAGGTACCGGCGGAAGCAGGGCTCGGCCAGGGTGCCGTCGCCCAACGCGCCGACAAAGGCGTGCCCGGTGTAGGCCTGCCAGTCGTCCAGGCAGCCGGCGCGCAGGCGGCCGAAGACGCTGTCCGCGGCAAACGGCGTCACCGCCTTTCCGGGCGCCGGCCCATGGACCCTACCGGACATCTTGGGTCGCCGCCGGCAAGGTCACGACGAGGCCGTCGAGCTCCCTGGTGATGGTGATCTGGCAGCCCAGGCGCGAGGTCCGGCTCAGGCCCAGGGCCAGGTCCAGCATGTCGTCCTCCTCCTCGCTGCTTTCGGGCAGCCTGTCGAACCACGCCGGGTCGACGATCACGTGGCAGGTGGAACACGCCATGCAGCCCTCGCAGGCGCCTTCCAGGTCGATGGCGTTGCTATGGGCGATGTCGAGCACCGACACCCCTTCCGGGGCGTCGACCTCGCGGCGCCGTCCGCCGGGTTCGATAAAGGTCATCCTGGGCATGCGGCCGGGTCCATGGACCTAGTACTTACTTTCACGATTTCGCGCACCATACGACGGTCTTGCGAGGTTTCCGGCTTGGAGCGCGGCGCGCCGTGATGCTGGAGCATCACAAGCGGCGCGCGACGACGCCGGGGGCCGCGGGGGCGTCCCCCGCAAAACGTAACCGGGGGGACACCCCCCGGTGGCCCCCCGGGGCGTCGGGAACGCTTGCCGATGGGTCCCCATCGCCCGCACGTCCCCTCCTGCCGAGGAAGTGGGAAACGCGATCGTATGGTACGCGAAATCGTGAAAGTAAGTACTATCAGGGATCAAGCCGTCTCCCGGAGCGGGCCCGTGCGGCGCAACCGCTCCGCTTCGCCGGCGATCCTGTCGACGGCGAAGTCCACGTCGTCTTCCGTGGTGAAGCGGCCGAAACCTACCCTGATGGCACCCCTGGCCAGCCCGTCGTCGAGCCCGATCGCCCGCAAGACGTAGGACGGCTCCACCGACGCCGAGGTGCAGGCCGAGCCCGAGGACACCGCCAGATCCTTGATGCCCGCAATCAGGCCTTCGCTGTCCACATCGGCGAAGCTGAGGTTGAGGTTGCCGGGGATGCGCCGTTCCGCGTCCCCGTTGAGATGGACCCCGGGCAGGCGCCCGGTGATGCCCGTGTAGAAGCGGTCCCTGAGGGCGGCCACGCGCTCCGCCTCGTCCCCCATCTCGCGCCCGGCGATGGCGCAGGCCTCGCCCAGGCCGACGCACAAGGGGGTGGGCAACGTGCCCGATCGCAGGCCGCGCTCCTGGCCGCCGCCGTCCATGAGCGCCACCAGGCGCACCCGCGGACGGCGGCGCACGTAGAGCGCGCCGATTCCCATGGGTCCGTAAATCTTGTGGCCCGAGATGCTCATCAGGTCGATGTGCATCGCCTCCACGTCGAGCGGGATCTTGCCCACGGCCTGGGCCGCGTCGGTATGGAAAAAGGCGCCCCGTTCGCGGCAGATGGCGCCGATCTCCCCGATCGGCTGGATGACGCCGATCTCGTTGTTGGCGGCCATGACGGAGACCATGACGGTGTCCTCCGTGATCGCGTCCCTCAGCCTGTCCAGGTCGATCAGCCCGGTCGCCGCGACCGCCAGACAGGTGACCCGGAAGCCTTCGTGCTCCAGGTGGCGGGCGGCTTCCAGGACGCACTTGTGTTCGGTGACGCAGGTGACGATGTGGTCCTTCCTGTCCTTGTAGAAACGGGCCACGCCCTTGAGCGCCATGTTGTTGGATTCGGTCGCGCCCGAGGTGAAGATCACCTCCCTGGCGGTGGCGCCGATCAGGCCGGCGATCTCGCCGCGCGCCTTTTCCACCGCGTCTTCCGCCTCCCAGCCGAAAAAGTGCTGGCGCGAATGGGGGTTGCCGAACTTCTCGCTGAAATAGGGCAGCATGGCCTGGACGACGCGCGGATCGGTCGGCGTCGTCGCCTGGTAGTCCAGGTAGACGGGGACGTCGCGTTTGCGAAGGCCCGGCCCGGCCCCGTCCGTGGCACCGGAATTACCCATGGTATTCCCTTGCTGTCCGCGCTCAGGCCGCCGGCGCCGCCACACCCTGGCCGGCTCCGGCGCGGGCATGAAGCGCGGTCCACGCGTCGACGAACGCGTCCACGTCTTGCGCCGTGCTGTTCCAGCCCAGGCTCGCCCGGATGGCGCTGGCGGCCTGGGCCGCGTCCGCGTTCATGGCCGCGAGCACGTGGCTCGCCTGCACCTTGCCCGAGGAACAGGCGGAGCCCGCGCTCACCGCCACGCCGGCCAGATCCAGGGCCATCACCTGGGTCTCGCTGGCCATGCCGGGCATGGTGAGACAACTGGTATTGGGCAGGCGCCCGGCGCCGGCGCCGAATATCCGTGTCTCGGGCGAGACGGCCAGGATTCGCCGCTCCAGTGCGTCGCGCAACCGCCCAAGTCCGGCGAATCCGTCCACGCCCTTGCCGGCCTCCCGCGCCGCGGCGCCGAAGCCGGCGATGCCGGAAAAGTTTTCGGTGCCCATGCGCCGCCCGCGCTCCTGCCCGCCGCCGAACACGATGGGGCTGAGCGGCACGGAATCGGCGACGACCAGGGCGCCGACCCCCGCCGGCCCGCCAATCTTGTGGGCCGACAGCGACACCATGTCGACGCCGAGCGCCCCCATGTCGACGGGGATCTTGCCCGCCGCCTGCACCGCGTCGCAGTGCACCAGGGCTCCGAAACGCCGCGCCACCTCGGCGATCCCGGCCACCGGCTGCACGACGCCGGTCTCGTTGTTGGCCAGCATGACCGACACCAGGGCCGGGGTCCCCTCGCCCGCCAGCATGGTTTCCAGGGCATCGAGGTCGATGACGCCTTCCGAGTCCACGGGGATCAACGCGGCCCCCGCCCCCGCCGTGAGCACCGATTCGTGCTCCACCGCCGAGACTACGATGCGCTCGCGCCCCGCGCCCCTGAGGGCCAGGTTGTTGGCCTCGGTGCCGCCGCTTGTGAACACCACGTCCGCCGGGGCCGCGCCGACCAGGGCGGCGACCGCCTCGCGGGCGTCTTCCACGGCGCGGCGCACGGCGCGGCCGAAGCCGTGCACCGACGAGGCGTTGCCGGTCAGCGACAGGGCCGCCGCCACGGCCTCGGCCGCCGCCGGCCTGACCGTGGTGGTCGCGTTGTGATCCAGATAGACAGCGCGGTCCATGTCGACACCGTGCTCCATGACGGATGTTTCTAGCGGGCCGCGGTCGCCCGATTTACGCCTTCACGCGCAACCGTTTTGGCCGTCCGGGCGCGGCGGCACAGGTCGCCGCTGGTTCCCGGCACGCGACCGGCACAGACGTCGGCGAGGGACACCGAACTGAGATACAGGTAAATCTGGTTGCCCAGTTCCTCCCACAGGTCGTGGGTCAGGCAGCGGCTCCTGTCCGCTGTGCACCCGGCGGGGGACCCCGGCGTGCAGCGCGTCGCCCGGATGCTCTCGTCCACCGCCAGAATGATGTCGGATACCCTGAGCGCGCTGGCGTCGCGCGCCAGGAGATAGCCGCCGCCCGGCCCGCGGACGCTTTTCACCAGGCCGCCCCGGCGGATTTTCGCGAACAGCTGCTCCAGGTAGGATAGCGATATCTCCTGGCGCTCGGCGACCTCGGCCAACGCGATCGGCCTTCCGCCGCCGTTCGCCGCGAGGTCGACCATGGCCATCACGGCGTAACGTCCTTTGGTGCTTAGTCTCATGCGCCACCTCCCCTACCGGCACCCCGTTCGCGGTTACGGTTTCCTTCCCGACGCCGCGGCGCTCGGTATCGTCCCGACCCGGTCACCCTCGCTCCCGACCGTTTTCTCATGGTCCGGCGCCTCTCCTTCGGGAAGGCGTCCCTCCAGCTCCTCGACTCGCTCCATCAGCATCGTCACCTGGCTGCGCAGGCTGTCGATCATGCGCGCCACGGGATCGGGAACACCGCCGGTCGGCGTGCCGTAGGCGACGAACTTTTTGGCCTTGTCCTTGTCGCGGGGCATAATGACCCGGGCCGGAATGCCCACCGCCGTCACCCCCGCCGGCAGGTCCCTTGTGACCACGGCGTTGGCGCCGACACGGGCCCCTTTGCCGATGGTGATGGGCCCCAGAACCTGGGCGCCGGAGCCGATGATGGCGCCGTCCTCTATGGTCGGGTGGCGCTTCTGGTCGACCTGGGAACCGGAATCCACGGACGGCGCGATGCCGCCCAGGGTGACCGCGTGATAAAGGGTCACGTCGTCCCCGATGATCGAGGTTTCGCCCACCACGACGCCGGTCCCGTGGTCGATAACGAAGCGGCGGCCGATCTGGGCGGCCGGATGAATCTCAATTCCGGTAAGGAATTTACCGATGTGCGAGATGAACCGCCCCAACAGGCGCCAGCCGCGCCGCCAAGCGCCGTGGGCGGCGCGGTAAAACAGCAAAACGTGAAAACCCGGATAACAGAGGACCACCTCCGGGCGCGACCGCGCCGCCGGGTCGCGGGCCAGAAAGGCGTCGATATCCTCTTGAATCCTCTTGAAAAACATCGGTTTTATTATATCTTAGGGTCAGCCATCAGGATTCCCAAGGGTCGCGGTTACGTTCCCCGGTGTGCGGGCGTCCGCGTATCCCTTGGTACCCCTTCGGTATATACGATGGCCGACCATTGGTATCAAGATTATCCGGCCAGCGCGGCTGCGCCGGGTGGGAAATACCCGAGCGCGGTAGTCAGGAATTCCCCGTGAACGGCCGAGTTCGCATACAACGTTAGCGTTTCGCCAGGGACCATGCCGGAAGTCATCTTCAACGGACCCGAGGGCCGTCTCGAAGGCCGTTACCACCACGCCAAACAGAACAATCCTTCGATTGCGCTGCTGTTGCACCCCCATCCCCAGTACGGCGGCACCATGAACAACAAGGTGGTGTATGCCATGTATCAGACCTTCGTGCGCCGGGGCTTTTCGGCGTTGCGATTCAATTTCCGCGGTGTCGGCCGCTCCCAGGGCCGGTTCGACAGCGGCCAGGGGGAGCTCAGCGATGCCGCGTCGGCCCTGGACTGGATGCAGGCCCACAACCCCAATGCGCCCCGGTGCTGGATCGGCGGCTATTCGTTCGGGGCCTGGATCTCCATGCAGTTGATGATGCGCCGTCCCGAGATCAGCGGCTTCATTTCGGTGTCGCCGCCGGCCAGCTATCAGGATTTCTCGTTCCTTGCGCCGTGTCCCGCCTCGGGCATGATCGTCCATGGCGACAAGGACGAGGTGGTTCCCATTGCGGCGGTGGACAAGCTGACGCAAAAGGTCTCCAGCCAGAAGAACATCACCATCGACTACCGGGTGATCGAAGGCGGCGACCATTTCTACGCCGACCACATGGATATCCTCAACGGCCACATCGACGACTACCTGGACAAGGTTCTGG
>JACZWD010000187.1 GCA_022572335.1 Pseudomonadota bacterium | reverse complement strand
CCAGGATTTTCAGAACCTGTTCCGCCCGCGCCACGACATTGCCGGGCAGGCCGGCCAACTGGCCCACGTGGATGCCGTAGGAGCGGTCGGCGGCGCCGGGCGCCACTTCGTGCAGGAACACCACGTCGCCCTGCCATTCCTTGACCCGCATGGTGTGGCACGCCAGGGCCGGCAGCTTCGACGACAGCGCCGTCAGTTCGTGGAAATGGGTGGCGAAGAGGGCCCGGCACCGGTTCACGTCGTGCAGGTGCTCGACCACCGCCCAGGCGATGGACAGGCCGTCGAAGGTGGCCGTGCCGCGCCCGATCTCGTCCAGGATCACCAGGGCGCTCGGCCCCGCCTGGTTGAGGATGGCGGCGGTCTCCACCATCTCGACCATGAAGGTCGAGCGCCCGCGCGCCAGGTCGTCGGCGGCGCCGACCCTGGAAAACAAACGATCGACGACGCCGAGCCGGGCCGCGGCCGCGGGCACGTAGGCGCCGGTCTGGGCGAGCACGGCGATCAGCGCCGCCTGGCGTAAAAAGGTGCTTTTGCCCGCCATGTTGGGCCCCGTCAGCAGCCACAGCCGCCCGTCGTCCGTGAGGTGACAGTCGTTGGCGACGAAGGCGCCTTCCTGGGTTTCCTCCAGGGCCGCCTCCACCACCGCGTGGCGGCCGCCTTTTATTTCGAAGTCGCGACTGTTGTCCACCACCGGCCGGCAGTAGCGCCTGTCGGCGGCCAACTCGGCGAGGGCGGACGCCACGTCCAGCGCGGCCAGGGCGGACGCCGCCGCCGCCACCGTGTCGGCGCGCCGGGAGACCTCGCCCACCAGGTCCTCGAACAGTTTGAGTTCCAGGGCCAGGGCCTGGTCGGCGGCGCGCGCGATGCGGCCCTCCAGCTCGCCCAGCTCGACGGTGGTGTAGCGCACCGCGCTGGCCAGGGTCTGGCGGTGGATGAAGGGGTCGTCGACGCCCGCCGGCACCTTGTCGGCCTGTTTCGCCGGCACCTCGATGAAGTAGCCGAGCACGTTGTTATGGCGAATCCGCAGGGTGGGAATCCGGGTTTCGCCGGCGTAGCGCTTTTGCAGATTGGTGATCAGCCGCCGGCTTTCGTCGCGCAGCGCGCGCAGCTCGTCGAGCTCGGGAACATAGCCCCTGGCGATGAATCCGCCGTCGCGGGCGGCCACCGGCAACTCGGCGCCGAGGGCGCGCGCCAGGCGGTCCACGATCTCCCCATGGTGGCCCAGATCCGTGATGCAGGCGCCGATGCCGGACGGGACGCCGGCCAGGCCGCCGGTATCGAGGGCCTCGCGCATTTCGGCGGTGAGCGCCAGCCCGTCGCGCACGGCGGCCAGGTCCCGGGGACCGCCGCGCCCGAGGGTCAGCCGCGAGAGCGCCCGTTCCATGTCCGGGCAGCGCTTCAGCAGCCGGCGCACGGACGCGCGCACCGGCTCGCCCTCGACGAAGAACTGCACCATGTCCAGCCGGCCGTCGATGGCGGCCGGATCGGTGAGCGGCGCGCCCAGGCGGGCCGCCAGGAGCCGGGCGCCGGCGCCGGTCACGGTCCTGTCGATGACGCCGAGCAGGCTTCCCCCGCGTCCGCCGGCAAACGATTCGGTGAGCTCCAGGTTGCGCCGCGTCGCGGCGTCGATCTCCATCACCGCGTCCCCGGCCAGGCGCCGGGGCGGGGCGATGCGCGGCAGGCGCCCCTTCTGGGTCAGTTCCACGTAATCGACCAGCGCCCCGCCGGCCGCCACCTCGGCCCGTGAAAAGCCGCCGAAGGCATCCAGAGTCTTGACCCCGTAAAGGGTCTCCAGGCGCTTACGCCCGTTTTCGCTGTCGAGGCGGCTGGCCGGCAGCGGGGTGAGGCTGTCTTTCCATTCGGCGAGAACCTCGAACAGGCTGGGCTTCTGGATAAGGGTTTCGGACACCAGGAGCTCGCCCGGTTCCAGGCGCGCCAGGGCCGCGCCCAGGCCCGCCGCGGCCACCGGCTGGGTGTGGAAAGACCCGGTGGAGACGTCGATCCAGGCCAGCCCCAGGTCGCCCCGGACCTCGGCGCAGGCGACAAGATAGTTGTGGCGGCGCGCATCCAGAAGCGCGTCCTCGGTGAGCGTTCCCCGGGTGACCACGCGGACGACCTCGCGCCGCACCACCGCCTTGTTGCCGCGCTTTTTCGCCGCCGCCGGGTCTTCGACCTGTTCGCACACCGCCACCTTGAACCCCCGGCGGATGAGGCGGACCAGATACGTCTGGTGGCTGTGCACGGGAACCCCGCACATGGGAATGTCGGCGCCCAGGTGCTTGCCCCTTTTGGTCAGCGTGATGTCCAGGGCGCGGGACGCCGCCACCGCGTCGTCGAAAAACAGCTCGTAGAAATCCCCCATGCGGTAGAAAAGCAGGCCATCGGGATGGGCGCGCTTGATGGCCAGATACTGGACCATCATCGGCGTGACGCCGGCGTCGCCTTCGCGCGCCGGCCGGGCGGGGACGGTTTCGGGAATCTTCTCAGGGCTGCCCTTGTGCACGGCGGATACGGCGCTCGGGTTGTGTCGCCACGCGGCGGACCATACCATACCCCTTGCGCTACGGGCTATGAATCGCCCCCGCCCTTGGGCACAATGGCGGCCAAGACCCAACGCGACGGTGGAGAATCGCGATCCAAAGGGAACCACTCGTTTGCGGGAACAGAACACCATGGACGACCTTTCCGACCACGTCACCGACCGCGAGGCTTTACTGTTGCACTCCAGCGGCCGGCCGGGGAAATACGAAATCCGGGCCACCAAGCCGCTGATCACCCAGCGCGATCTGGCCATGGCCTATACGCCGGGCGTCGCCGCCCCCTGCCTCGAGATCGCCAGGGACCCGTCCCTCGCCTACGACTACACGGCCAAGGGCAACCTGGTCGCGGTCGTCACCAACGGCACGGCGGTGCTCGGGCTGGGCGACCTCGGCCCGCTGGGGGCCAAGCCGGTGATGGAAGGCAAGGCGGTCCTGTTCAAGCGGTTCGCCGACATCGACGGCATCGACCTGGAAGTGGACACCAAGGACGTGGACGAGTTCGTCAACTGCGTGCGGTACATCGGCTCCGCCTTCGGCGGCATCAACCTGGAAGACATCAAGGCCCCGGAATGCTTCGTCATCGAGCAGCGCCTGCGCGAGCTCATGGACATTCCGGTCTTCCACGACGACCAGCACGGCACCGCCATCATCACCATCGCCGGCCTGATCAACGCCCTCGACCTCACCGGCCGCACCCTGAAAAATACGCGCCTGGTGGTCAGCGGCGCCGGCGCCGCCGCCATCGCCTGCGTGGAACTGCTGAAAACCATGGGCCTGCCGCCGAAGAACGCGATCCTGTGCGATACCAAGGGAGTCATCTACAGGGGCCGCACCAAGGGCATGAACCAGTGGAAGTCGGCCCACGCCATCGACACCAAGGCCCGCACCCTGGCCCAGGCCATGGAGGGCGCGGATGTGTTCCTGGGCCTTTCCACCGGGGGCGCGGTGACCCAGGCGATGGTCGAATCCATGGCCGACAAACCGATCATCTTCGCCATGGCCAATCCGCAGCCGGAGATCACGCCGGCCGAGGTCAAGGCGGTCCGCGCGGACGCCGTCGTCGCCACCGGGCGCTCCGATTATCCCAACCAGATCAACAACGTGCTGGGGTTCCCCTACATCTTCCGCGGGGCCCTGGACGTGCGCGCCAGCACCATCAACGACGCCATGAAGATCGCCGCCGCCCACGCCCTCGCCGACCTCGCCCGCGAAGACGTGCCCGACGAAGTGAACGCGGCGTATCGGGGCCGCAACCTGCGCTACGGACCCGAATACATCATCCCGGCGCCGTTCGACCCCCGCCTGATCAGGGCGATCCCCCAGGCGGTGGCCCAGGCGGCCATGGACTCCGGCGTGGCGCGCAAGCCGGTCATCGACATGGAGGCCTACGGCAACGAACTGGCGGCCCGCCTCGATCCCACGTTGGGCACCCTCCAGGCCATCTTCGAGCAGGTCCGCAACAACCCGAGAAGGGTCGTCTTCGCCGAGGGCGAAGAGGAAAAGAGCATCCGCGCCGCCGTCGCCTTCCGCACCGCGGGCTACGGCACGCCGGTCCTGGTCGGACGCGAGGACCGCATCGGCAAGACGCTGGAGGCCCTGGGGCTGCCGTCCGCCAGCGACCTGGAGATCCACAACGCCAAGCTGAGCACCGCCACCAAGGCCTACACCGAGTTCCTGTACGAGCGCTTGCAGCGCACGGGCGCCCTGTTCCGCGACTGCCAGCGCATGGTCAATCAGGAACGGAACGTCTTTGCCGCGTGCATGGTCGCCTGCGGCCATGCCGACGCCATGGTCACCGGACTGACCCGCAACTACCACACGGCATTGGACGAGATCACGCGGGTCCTCGACCCCGGGGACGACGCCCACATTTTCGGCATGACCATGCTGGTAAGCCGGGGCCGGACGGTGTTTCTCGCCGATACCGCCGTGCACCTGATGCCGGGCCCCGAACAGATCGCCGACATCGCCGTCCAGGCCGCCGCCACGGCGCGCCGCATGGGGCACGAGCCGCGGGTGGCCCTGCTGTCGTTCGCCAACTTCGGCAACCCCCTGCCGGAGAAGACCCAGGTGGTGCGGGACGCCGTCGAGGTGCTGGAGAAAAAGCAGGCGGACTTCGAGTTCGACGGCGAAATGAACGCCGACGTCGCGCTCGATTTCGACCTCATGAAAAGGGTGTATCCGTTCTGCCGCCTTACCGGCCCGGCCAACGTGCTGATCATGCCGAGCCTGAACGCGGCCAGCATCTCGTCGCACCTGATGCAGACCCTGGGCGGCGTCACCGTCATCGGCCCCCTGCTCATCGGCCTCGCCAAACCGGCGCAGATCGTGCACATGGGCGCCACCGTCTCGGACATGGTCAACATGGCCGCCCTGGCCGCCCACGAGGCCGCGCGGCGGTAATCCGCGGCGCCTTTCCCGGCGTTCCCTCCGGCGGCACCGGCGCCGGCGATGACCTGCCCCGCGGGGGTCCTTGACAGCGCGCATTCAGGCCCTACCTCGGTATCGGG
>JACZWD010000186.1 GCA_022572335.1 Pseudomonadota bacterium | reverse complement strand
CCCGCCTGCCCCCGCCCGCCGACGTGCCGCGGGAAGATCTGGACAAGGTGGCTCTGATCCTGGGCCGGTCCGCCGCGCTGGGGAAAGCCGCCCCGCCCACGCCGGAGGAGCCGGAAGCCGGCGCGCGCTGCGTGCAAACGGCCGGCGGAGCCACGGTGGTTTGTGTGGAGCCCGTCGACTGGCCGGCAGAAGTGGCACCCCATATCCGGGTCAAAGGCGGCGTGTACCGGGGCACGCAGGCCATCGTCCGCTACGACGACGGCAAGGCTACCCGCCTGCACGCGCTTTTCCCCACGCAATCCTTCGACGCCGTCGTCGCCTTTTCCACGCGCCGTTTCGGGCCGCCCCTGAAGACACTGGACCGGGGCAGCGCGGGCCGGCCCAACCCGACGGCCTTGTGGATGAGCGTCGACCCCATTACCGACCAGGTCGTCGCGCTGGAAATCCGCAAGTTCGACGACGTCCACAACGCTTACCGCGACACCGAACACGGCGCCATGATGCTCTTCCCCGCCGCCGCGACACCCGTTTTCCCGCGCCTGCCATTGCTCAAGCTCGAGTTCGAGATGATGAAGCCCCGGCGCGCCGGGTGAGGATAAAATGGCGGACCGCCTCGGCGCCGGACCCGGCGGGCGCAGCCGGTAAGGCGCGCCGTCTCAGCCCCGCCCGATTGTGCCGGGGCCGCGATTCGCCCCCGTGCGGCGTACCGTCACCGCGGACGGCGGGCGACCGGGGGCCCCGAACGGATGCGCCGGATGCCCGTGGCGCCTTGATTTGAACGCCATCGGCGTACCCATGACGGACGAAATTTTAGACTTCCAGTTTAAAATGATTTTAAGATGGACGGCACACAGTGGAGGCCTTCGCGGTACCGAGGCAAGCAAGGTCGGGGGATGGACATGAGCAACATACTGGCAGATCTGAAGAACACCGTGATCGCGGGGGTGGTTCTGACCGTGATCATGATCGCCGTCGTCGTCGGTTGGCACACCCAGGGCCTCGAATTCGACCAGGGCTGGTGGGCCTTCCTGTTCCGCTGGCTGCACGTGCTCAGCGGGGTCATGTGGATCGGACTGTTGTGGTATTTCAATTTCGTGCAGATCCCGACGATGCCGGCGATCCCCGATGAATTGAAACCGGCCATCGGCAAGCACATCGCGCCCGCCGCCCTGTTCTGGTTCCGCCACGGCGCGATGGCGACCATCCTTACTGGCCTGATCCTGGCCAGCCTCAACGGATACGTCCTCGATGCCCTGGCCTTGGGCCTGACCGACGGCGTCGCCAAGCACACCGCCATCGGCATCGGCATGTGGCTTGGCATCATCATGTGGTTCAACGTGTGGTTCATCATCTGGCCGAACCAGAAGAAGGTGCTGGGACTGGTCGAGGCCGACGCGGACGCCAAGAAGGCGGCGGCGCGGACCGCGATGCTGTTCTCGCGGACCAACACCCTGCTTTCGATCCCCATGCTCTACGCCATGGTGTCGGCGCAGAACCTGTACTGAATCCCTCGGCGTGGGAAACGGGGCCCGGCCGGGCCCCGTTTTCATGCCCCGGGTCGCCTTTTATACCAAGGGGCGCCCCTTGGTATTACTCCACCGCGATGAGGGCGGCGGCGACGCGGCGGTCCTCGCCGAGCAACACGTTGAAGGTGCGGCAGGCGGCGCCCGTGTCCATCCACTCGAGGGCGACCCCGGCGGCGCGCAGGGTCCGGGCCAATCCCGCGGGCGCCGGTTCGAAGCGGGCGCCACACCCGACAAGTAATATTTCGGTGGGTACGTCCCCGCCCGTCACCGCATCGAGCGACGCCAGGGTGATCGCGGCCGGCTCGCGGACGGGCCAGGTCAGGGTACGTTGGGGAAACACCAGCACCGAGCCCGGGAAAACCTGGCCGGCAACGCGGAATCGTCCCTCGCCATAGCCCTGGATGAGCTGGCGCCCTGAAGCGACCAGGGGCGTGATGTCCAGGCCGGGCATGGATCTACGGCGTCTGTTCGACCGCCGCCTCCTTTCCTTCTCCGCCGCTGGCGGCGCGGCGCCCGACGTCCAGATAGAGCAGCAAAGGCACCGCTATGCACACCGACGAATAGGTGCCGATGACCACGCCCCAGATCATGGCGAAGCTGAATCCCCGGAGCACCTCGCCGCCGAGCAGATACAACGACAGAAGCGCCAGCAGCGTGGTGACGCTGGTCATGACCGTGCGGGAAAGCGTTTCGTTGATGCTGCGGTTGAACAGCTCGGTCAGGGGCATGGTCTTGAATTTGCGCAGGTTTTCGCGCACCCGGTCGAACACGACCACGGTGTCGTTGATGGAATAGCCGGCGATGGTCAGGACGGCCGCCACCGTCGACAGGTTGAATTCCAGCCCGAGAAGCGAAAACAGCCCGATGGTCGAAAGCACGTCGTGGACCAGGGCGACGACGGCGCCGACGCCGAACTGCCACTCGAAGCGGAACCAGATGTAGACCAGGATGGCGAGAATGGCGAAGGTCACCGCCATGACCCCGTCCCAGAACAGCTCCTCGCTGACCTTGGGGCCGACGAATTCGGTGCGCCGGTACTCCACCCCCGGCCCCAGGGCCGCCTTCACCGCTTCCACCGCCGCCTGCTGGGCCTTTTCGCCGCCCTCTTGGCGCTGGACGCGGATGAGAACGTCGGTGGGGGCGCCGAACTCCTGCAGGGCGACCTCGCCGAGGCCCAGACCCGACAGCGCCAGACGCATGGCGCCCGGGTCGGCGGCGTCCTGGGTGCGCACCTCGATCAGGATGCCGCCCTTGAAGTCGATGCCGTAGTTGACCCCCTTGATCGTGAACAGGCCCACCGACACCGCCACCAAAAGGCCCGAGAAGACGAAGAAAATCATCCTCTTGGCGATGAACTGGAGGTTGATGCCGGCGGGGATGAGCCTCAGAACATGCATGAGGAAGACATCTATACCGGGAGGGCCTGGGGCCGGGTGCGCCTGAGCCAGACGACCACCAGAAGCCGCGTCAGCATGATCGCGGTGAACATGGAGGACACGATGCCGATGGACAAGGTCACGGCGAACCCGCGCACCGGCCCCGAGCCGAACAGATAAAGGAGCACCGCCGCGATCAGCGTTGTGACATTGGCGTCGATGATGGTCGTGATCGCCCGCGAGTACCCCGCGTCGATGGCCGAAATCGGCGTCCGCCCGACGCGGACCTCCTCGCGGATGCGTTCGAAGACGAGCACGTTGGCATCCACGGCCATGCCGATGGTGAGCACGATGCCGGCGATGCCGGGGAGCGTCAGCGTCGCCTGCAGGACCGACAGCACCGCCACGATCAGCACCATGTTGACCACCAGCGCCACGTCGGCCATGAGGCCGAACAGGCCGTAGGCCACCACCATGAAGACCACCACCAGCACCATCCCGATGATGCTGGCCACCTTGCCCGCGGCGATGGAATCGGCGCCGAGGCCGGGGCCGACGGTGCGTTCCTCTAAGATGGTGAGCGGCGCCGGCAGGGCGCCGGCGCGCAGCAAAAGCGACAAATCCTGCGTCTCCTGCACGGAGAAACTGCCGCTGATCTGGCCCACGCCGCCGAGGATGGGCTCGCGGATCACCGGCGCGCTGATGACCTTGCCGTCGAGCACGATGGCGAAGCGGACGCCCACGTTCTTGCGGGTGGCGTCGGCGAAGCGCTTGCCGCCCGAGGTGTCGAAGCGGAAGGTGATCACCGGCTGATTGTCCCGCGAATCAAAGGACGGCTGGGAGTCGATCAGGGTGTCGCCGCTGACCATGACCCGCTTCCTGATCAGGTACATGCGGGGGCGGCCGTCGGACAGGAACTCGTCGGCCGAGGGCAGGAGTTTGGAACCCGGCGGCACCCGCCCGGCCAGGGCCTCGGAAAGGGACGCCTTCTCGTCCACCAGATGGAAGGTCATCTTGGCGGTCTTGCCGAGCAGGCGCTTCACCCGCTCCGGATCGTCGATGCCGGGAAGCTGCACCAGGATGCGGTCGTCGCCCTGGCGCTGGATGGTGGGTTCGCGCACACCCGTTTCGTCGATGCGCCGGCGCACGATCTCGATCGACTGTTTGACCGCCGACGTACGCCAGTCCCGTACCGCCTGATCGGTGAGGCTGAGGGTGATGCGCCCGCCGTCGCCGAGCTCGGCCTGGGTCGTCGCCGGGTCCACCTGGCGCACCAGCCGGCGCGCCTCCTCGGCGCGGTCCACGTCCCTGATGGTGACGGTGACGGTGCGGCCCTCGACGCCGAGGCGCCGATAGCGGATGCGCGCCTTGCGCAGGGCGACGCGCACGGAATCGACCATCGACTCCAGGCGTTCGCGCACCACCGCATCCACCTCCACTTCCAGCAGCAGATGCGATCCCCCCTGCAGGTCCAGGCCCAGGCTGACCTGCTTGTGGGGCAGCCAGTCGGGCAGGGCTTCGGCCTGCCGCACGCTCAGGAAATTGGGCGCCGCGAAGAGGAGCCCGAACCCGCATACGGCGAGGACGAGAATCACCTTCCACCTGGAGAAATAGACCATGGGGGAGCGCCCGGCCCGTTACTTGTCCTTGCCGCCGAACAGACCCTTGAGAATGGAGCCCATGCCCTGCGCTTGGGTGGCCGGCGCCTCTTCCACGCGCCCCTTTTTCGCCCCCTGCACCGGCTCGGTCTTGGAGATCACGCTGGCGACCAGGGCCCGCTGGACACGCACCTTGACGCCGTCGGTGATTTCCACCGCCAGCTCTTTGTCGTCGATCACCTTGGTCACGATGCCAATGATGCCGCCCCCGGTGACCACCCGGTCGCCCCGGCGGACGGCGCCCAGCATCTCCTTGTGGTGCTTCTGCTTTTTCTGCTGGGGCCGGATGAGCAGGAAATAGAAGACGACGAAGATCAGCACCAGCGGCAGCAACGCCTCGAACCCGCTGCCGCCATTATCCCCGGCTTGGGCGAAGGCTGGCGAGACGAACATGGGGAAACTCCTCGAAAAAATCGGCTAGGCCAGCCGGACTATAACGGCACGCACGCCACTTGCAAACGCTAAGGGGCGGCGCCGGCGGCGCCGTTGACC
>JACZWD010000013.1 GCA_022572335.1 Pseudomonadota bacterium | reverse complement strand
GACCGAGGCCAAAGCCAAGGCGGAGGCCAAGACCGAGCCCAAGCCCAAGGCCAGGGCCGAGCCCAAGACCAAGACCGAGGCCAAGCCCAAGAGGCCCGCCAGCAAGGAGCCCGCGGCGAAGACGGACGCCAAGGCGAAAACCGCGGCCAAGCCCAAGGCGAAGAAGGAAACCAAGGCCGGGAAGGGCGCCGCCAAGGCACCGGCCAAGGCGTCGGCCAGGTCCAAGGAGTAAGGCGAGATGGCACACAAGAAAGCGGGCGGCAGCTCCCGCAACGGCCGCGACAGCATCGGCCGGCGCCTCGGCGTGAAGAAGTTCGGCGACGAGATCGTGGTCCCGGGCAACATCATCGTCCGCCAGCGGGGCACCAAGTATCACCCCGGCGCCGGCGTCGGCATGGGCCGGGACCACACGCTCTTTGCCCTGGTCGGAGGGCGCGTGAAATACCGCACCCGGGCCCAGGGCCGGGTGTACGTGGGGGTGGAGCCGGCCTCTTAAGCTTAGGGATCGGGGCCATTCGTTCGGCGCGCGGGGGAATGGCCAGCCATTCCCCTTTTTGCCAATCCCCGTTTTGATTGAGGGGCGGGGCGATGAAGTTTCTCGATGAGGTGAAGGTCTTTGTGAAAAGCGGCGACGGCGGCAACGGCTGCGTCGCCTTCCGGCGCGAGAAAAACGTGGAGTTCGGGGGTCCCAACGGCGCCGACGGCGGGCGCGGCGGCAACGTCAGGGTCCTTTGCGTGGACGGCCTCAACACCCTGATCGACTTCCGCTACAGCCAGCACTTCAAGGCCGGCCGCGGCCGCCACGGCGCGGGCAACGACTGCACCGGCGCCAAAGGCGGGGACGCGGTGCTCAAGGTCCCCGCCGGCACCCAGGTCCTGGACCAGGACAAGGCCACGGTGATCGCCGATATGACCAGGTCCGGCCAATGCGTCGTGGTCGCCCGCGGCGGCGACGGCGGCTACGGAAACGCCCATTACAAGTCCGCCACCAACCGGGCGCCCAGGCGGGCCGACCCGGGCTGGCCCGGCGAGGAACGGTGGCTGTGGCTGCGCCTCAAGCTGATCGCCGATGCCGGCGTGGTGGGCCTGCCCAACGCCGGCAAGTCCACGTTCCTGGCCGCCGTCTCCCGCGCCCGGCCGAAGATCGCGGACTATCCTTTCACCACCCTCCATCCCAACCTGGGCGTCGCCTTGGTGGACGGCGAGGAGCTGGTCATCGCCGACATCCCCGGCCTCATCGAGGGCGCCAACGCCGGTACCGGCCTGGGCATCCGCTTTCTCGGCCACGTGGAGCGCTGTCCGGTGCTGCTCCATCTCGTCGACGGCACCGCCGAAGACGTCGCCGGCGCCTACGACACCGTGCGCCGCGAGCTGGACGCCTACGGCGCCGGCCTGGACGGGAAGCCGGAAATCGTCGCCCTGAACAAGTGCGATGCAATGCGGCGCGAGGACGCGGCGGAAAAGCGCGCCGCCCTGGCCAAGGCCTCGGGCCGGGACGTGGCGGTCATCTCCGCCGTCGCCGGCACCGGCGTCACCGGCGTCCTGCGCGCCCTGCTGGCCGTCGTCCGCCAGGTCCGCGCGCAGGCCCGCGATTCCGAGGACGCATTGGCGCCATGACCGCGAAGGCGCAGTCCACGGACCTTGCGGCGGGCCGCCGGGTGGTGGTCAAGATCGGCTCGGACCTGCTGGTGGACGACGAGCGCGGCACCGTCCGCCGGCACTGGCTGGAGGCGCTCGCCGAGGACCTCGCCGCCTGCCGCGGCCGCGGCCAGGAACTCGTCATCGTCTCGTCGGGCGCCATCGCGGTGGGCCGCCGGCCCCTCGGCTTCGCGGACGGGGACCTCAGGCTGGAGGAGAAGCAGGCGGCGGCCGCCACCGGCATGGTGCGCCTGGCCCACGCCTACCACGAAACCCTGGAGAAACACGGGATGACCGTGGCCCAGGTGCTCCTGACCCTCGCCGACAACGACGACCGGCGGCGCTACATCAACGCCCGCAACACCCTGGATGCCCTGCTGCGGGCGGGCGCCGTGCCCCTGATCAACGAGAACGACACCGTGGCCACCGACGAGATCCGTTTCGGCGACAACGACTGCCTGGCCGCCCGCGTCGCGGCCATGATCGGCGCCGATACGCTGGTGCTGCTGTCCAACGTGGACGGGCTGTACACCGCCGACCCGCTGACCGACAAGGACGCCCGCCTGATCCCCGAGGTGCGCGACATCACCCCCGAGATCGAGGCCCTGGCCGGACCCGTCGCCACCGGCTACGGGTCCGGCGGCATGGTGACCAAGCTGGCCGCCGCCAAGGCCGCCCTTGGCGCCGGCTGCCGCATGGTGATCGCCGACGGCTCGGCGCTACACCCCCTCAAGCGCATCGAGGACGGGGCGCCGTGCACCTGGTTCCTGCCCTCGGCCACGCCGCGCACGGCGCGCAAGCGGTGGATCGCGGGCACCCTCAGGCCGGCGGGCACGATCACCGTCGACGACGGCGCGCTGCAGGCGCTCGAAAAGGGCAAAAGCCTGTTGCCGGCCGGGGTGATCGCGGCCGAGGGCGATTTCCAGCGCGGCGACGCGGTAATCGTCAAGGGACCCGGCGGGCGCGAGGTGGCGCGGGGACTGACCGCCTATTCGGCGGCCGACGCGCGGCGCATCATGGGCCACAAAAGCGGTGAAATCGAAGGCCTTCTCGGCTACCGTGGGCGGGACGAGATGATCCACCGCGACGACCTGGTACTGGGATAACCGGAAATCCGATGACCACCACGACCACCGCCGAGCGGGCAGCCGTCCCCGGGACAGAGGGGACAAAGAACGTGCCCGCCCTCATGCGCCGCATCGGCGCCGACGCCAGGGCGGCGGCGCGCATGCTGGCCAACGCCTCCACCGAGGCCAAGAACGCGGCCCTTACGGGAAGCGCCGACAGCCTGCGCGCGCGCGCCGGCGCGATCCTCGCCGCCAACCGCAAGGACATGGAGGCGGGCCGGCGAAAGGGGTTGAGCAAGGCCCTGCTCGACAGGCTGGCGCTCGATGACCAGCGCATCGAGGCCATGGCCCGCGGCCTGGAGGACATCGCCGGGCTACCCGATCCGGTGGGCGAGGTCATGGCCCGGTGGAAACGGCCCAACGGCCTGGATATCTCCCGCGTGCGCGTGCCCCTTGGGGTCATCGGCATGATCTATGAATCGCGCCCCAACGTGACCGCCGATGCCGGGGGCCTGTGTTTGAAGGCGGGCAACGCCGTCATCCTGCGCGGCGGCTCCGAAAGCTTCCATTCCTCCGGCGCCATCATGGACTCCCTCAGCGCCGGGCTCGACGGCGCCGGCCTGCCGGCGACGTCGATCCAGCGGGTGCCGACCCGCGACCGCGCCGCCGTCGGCGAGATGCTGCGCATGACGGAGTTCATCGACGTCATCGTGCCGCGCGGCGGCAAGTCGCTCATCGAGCGCGTCAGCGCGGACAGCAAGGTGCCCCTGTTCAAGCACCTGGAAGGCATCTGCCATACCTACGTGGACGCCGCCGCCGACGCGGACATGGCGCGCAAGGTCGTCCTCAACGCCAAGATGCGGCGCACCGGGATCTGCGGCACCACGGAGACCCTGCTGGTCGACAAGCGCATCGCCGGGACCTGTCTGCCGCCGATCATCGAGGACCTGATCGCCGCCGGCTGCGAGGTGCGCGGGGACGCCGCCACCTGCGCCGTGGACGAACGGGTGGTGCCGGCGACGGACGCCGACTGGAAAACCGAATACCTGGACGCCATCATCTCGGTGGCCGTCGTCGACGGCGTCGACGCGGCCGTCGACCACATCGCCCGCCATGGCTCCCAACACACGGAGTCCATCATCACCGAGGACGCGGAGACGGCCGAAGCCTTCCTCGACCGGGTCGACAGCGCCATCGTCATGGTCAACGCGTCCACCCAGTTCGCCGACGGCGGCGAATTCGGCATGGGCGCGGAGATCGGCATCTCGACGGGGAAGCTGCACGCCCGCGGACCCGTCGGCGTGGAACAGCTCACCAGCTTCAAGTACATGGTCCGCGGAACCGGTCAGTGCCGGCCCTGAGGGGGCCGGGCAAGCCGGCCGCCAAGGCGCGCGTCGGCCTGCTCGGCGGCTCCTTCAACCCGGCCCATGGCGGGCACCTGCACATCAGCCGGCTGGCGCTCGAGCGCCTGGGGCTGGACCAGGTGTGGTGGCTGGTCTCGCCGCAGAACCCGCTCAAGCCCGCCGCCGGCATGGCGCCCCTGGACGAACGGCTGGTCCGGGCGCGGGCGATGGTGGATGACCGGCGCATCGTCGTCACCGCCATCGAGCGCGACCTTGGCACCCGCTACGCCGTGGATACGCTCGGGCTCCTGAAGCGGCGGTTTCCCGACACCCGGTTCGTCTGGGTCATGGGCGCCGACAACCTTGTCCAGGTGCCCCGGTGGAAGCGTTGGCGGACCGTGTTCCGCACGGTTCCCATTGCGGTTTTCGCCCGGCCCACGTATTCTTCAAGGGCGTTGTCTGGCAGGGCAGCCCGACGCTTCGCCGGGGCCCGGGTGCGCGCCACGCGCGCCGGCGGTCTGGCGGACCTGAGACCGCCGGCCTGGGTATTCCTGCGCACCCCGCTTCACGGGGCCTCTGCCACACGCATCCGCGCCCGGCGCGCCGCCGAGGGCGGCCGGACACCTGGTGAAACGGAATAAAGGACCAAGATCATACCACGACCGATAAAAAGACCATCGGCGGCAGCCGACCTGCTGAAGCTGGTGGAAACATCCCTGGGCGACGACAAGGCACAACGCATTGTTGTTATCGACCTCGCCGGTAAGACCGACATCGCCGACTTCCTGGTGATCGCCAGCGGCACCTCCCGGCGCCAGATCGGCGCCATCACGGAACACCTCCGCGACAGATTGAAGGCCAGCGGCCTTACGGGAATCTCCGTTGAGGGCGCGGCCCATTGCGACTGGGTGCTGATCGACGCCGGCGACGTGGTGGTTCATATTTTCCGGCCCGAAATGCGCGCCTATTACAGCCTGGAAAAGATGTGGGGGGCTCCCCTGCCGGGATCGGGAACGGATGCCGGAACACCTGCCGGGATGACCGCCTGATACCAAGGATCGCCGATCATGGCTCCTTGGTATAACCCTGGTCCCGAAGGGGGAAACGCGCCATGCGCATTCTCATGGCCGCCGTCGGCCGTTTCGGCCGCGGCCGGGTGAGGGGTGCCCACGAGCGCGCCCTGTTCGATCGCTACGCGCGCCGCATCTCACCGCCGCTGGTGCTCAAGGAGGTGACGGAGGTGCACGCCCTGCCGCCGGGCGAGCGTAAAAAGCGCGAGGCCAAGCGCCTTTTGGCCGCCGTGCCCGAGGGCGCCGCCGTCGTCGTGCTGGACGAGGGGGGGCGGACCCTCACCAGCGCCGCCTTTGCCCGACGAATCGGCGGGTGGCGGGATTCAGGGGTCGGGAATCTGGCGTTCCTCATCGGCGGCACCGACGGATTGGACGAATCGGTGATCGGACGCGCCGACCTGGTTCTCTCGCTCGGGTCCATGACGTGGCCGCATCTGCTGGTGCGCGGCATGCTGGCCGAGCAGATCTACCGCGCCCAGACTATCCTTTCGGGTCATCCCTATCACCGCGGTTAGCAAGTTGTTAAGCGCCTTCAGGCTATCGTCGAAGCCCGGTTTCAACATATATTAAGGCCATGGCCGATACCCGAAGCGATGAGGCGCGGCCCCGTCCGGTCGTCCTCTGCATCCTCGACGGCTGGGGCGACAGGCCGGATGCCGATGACAATGCCATCGCCTTGGCTGAAACGCCCACCTGGGACCGATTCACCAGCCAATATCCGATGGCGCGCCTGATCGCCTCGGCCGAGGACGTGGGTCTGCCCGCCGGGCAGATGGGCAACTCCGAGGTCGGCCACATGAGCCTGGGCTCGGGCCGCGTCGTGACCCAGGACCTGCCGCGCGTCGACGCCGCCATCGCCGACGGTACCCTGGCCGCGAGCCCGGTGCTCGAGGACCTGGTCGAGCGGCTGCGGGCAAGCGGCGGCAGGTGCCACCTGATGGGGCTTTTGTCGCCGGGCGGCGTGCATTCCCACCAGGACCACATGGCGGCCCTGGCCGGCATCGTCGGCGGGGCCGGGGTTCCGGTTTGCGTACACGCCTTCCTCGACGGCCGCGATACGCCGCCCAAAAGCGCCGGGGAATTCATGGCGCGCTTCCTTGCCGACGTGTCCACCGTGCCGGACCTCGCCGTGGGCACGGTGAGCGGCCGCTATTACGCCATGGACCGGGACAAGCGCTGGGAGCGGGTGGAAAAGGCCTACGCGGCCCTGGTCGAGGCCGTGGGCGAGACGGCGCCCGAGGCGCTCGCCGCCATCGACCAGAGCTACGGGCTGGGCGCCACCGACGAGTTCGTGCTGCCGACCGTGATCGGGGGCTACGCGGGCATGGCCGACGGCGATGGCGTGCTGATGGCCAACTTCCGCGCCGACCGGGCGCGGGAGATCCTGAGCGCGCTTGCCGATCCCGGCTTCGACGGCTTCCGGCGTTCCCGCGTCGCCGACCTTGCGGCCGGTGTCGGCATGGTCGAGTACTCCACCGATCTGAACCGCTTTTTCTCCGCCCTTTTCCCATCGCCCGAACTGGACAACATCCTGGGGCAACTGGTTTCGGAGGCGGGCATGACCCAGCTGCGCATCGCCGAAACCGAGAAGTACGCCCACGTCACCTTCTTCCTCAACGGCGGCCGCGAGGCGGAATATCCGGGCGAAGAAAGGATTCTGGTGCCCTCGCCCAAGGTCGCCACCTATGACCTCAAGCCCGAAATGTCGGCCGTCGAGGTCACCGACAAACTGGTCCAGGCTATCGAATCGGGCCGCTTCGATCTGGTCGTCGTCAACTACGCCAACGGCGACATGGTGGGCCACACGGGCAAGCTGGAGGCCGCCATCAAGGCGGCCCAGTGCATAGACGGGTGCCTCGGCCGGCTGGAGACGGCGGTCAGGAAGAGGGGCGGCGTGCTGTTGATCACGGCGGACCACGGCAACCTGGAAATGATGCGCGACGGCTCCACCGGGCAACCCCACACCGCCCATACCATGAACCTGGTGCCGGTGATCCTGGTCAATGGCCGGGCGCCGGCGTTGCGCGACGGCCGGCTGGCGGACGTGGCGCCGACGGTCCTCGGGCTGCTCGGCCTTCCCCGGCCCGAGGAAATGACCGGCCGGTCGCTGCTGTGCGAGGACGGCGTGCGCGCCGCCGCCCAATAACGATGGGCAAACTTCGCCTCCCGAACGGCGCGTTGACGAGCCTTGTGGTGGCCGGGTGGCTGGCGGTGCCGGCGGCAGGCGCCTTGGCCCTGTCACCGGACGCCGACGCCGGCCGCCGCCTGGACGACATCGAGCGCGCCCTCGATGCGGGCCGCAAGCAGGCCCAGGACCTGGAGCTCAGGACCGCCGGCCTGGAGAGCGAGGTGCGCCGGCTGCAACGCGACCGGGTGGCCGCCGCCCGCGCCATCCAGGACAGCGAGGCCGAGATCTCACGGCTGGAGGCCAGGCTGGCCAAACTGGCGCAAACCGAAGCGGAGAAAAGCGCCAGCTTGGCGGCGCGCCGCGACCAGTCCGTGGGCGTGCTCATGGCGCTCCAACGCCTCGCCCTCCATCCCCCGGAGGCGATGATCGCCCAACCCATGAGCCTGTCGCAGACGGTGCGCAGCGCCATTTTGCTCCGCGCCGCCGTGCCTGAGATCGAACGGCGCGCCGATCGTCTGCGCGCCGACCTCGCCGGGCTCGCCCGCGCCCGCCGCGAGGCCAGCGAGCGGCGCCTGCAGTTGGCCAGTGCCGTCGCCGGGCTGGCGGAGCAGCGGGCCCATTTGAACACGCTGCTGGCGCGCAAGACGGAGCTTAAGCGCCGCACCGCCACCCAGGCCCGCGAGGCGGCGCGCCGGGTTCAGGCCCTGGCGCACGAGGCGCAGGATTTGCGGGACCTGCTTGCCCGCCTGGAGAAGGAACGCCACGAACGCGAGGCAAAAGCAAAGGCCGCCGCCGAGGATACGGCGCGGCCCGGGACCCTGCCGGCGAGCCTGGGCGGGGAGGCCCCGTCCATCTCCAAGGCCCGGGGCATGCTGCCGTTTCCGGCCGTGGGCCGGCTGACGGGACGCTACGGGCAGGCCACCGGGACCGGCCTGACCCGCAAGGGAATCACGATCGAGACCCGGGCCGGCGCCCAGGTGGTTTCCCCCCACGAAGGACGGGTCGTCTTCGCCGGCCCGTTCCGCAAATACGGGCAACTCTTGATCATCGAACACGGCGAAGGATATTATAGCCTGCTTGCGGGTCTGGCCCGCATCGACGGCGTCATCGGGCAATGGATTCTGGGCGGCGAGCCGGTCGGCATCATGGGACGCCCGGAAAACGGAAACCCAGCCCTCTACATGGAACTGCGTAGGAACGGCCAGCCGATCAACCCCCTGCCATGGCTGGTCGCGCGCAAAGGTAAGGTAAGAGGATGAAAACACGAATGCTTCTGGTGGCCGCCATGGTCGCCCTTCTGGTTTTGCCCCGGGCCGATGCGGCCGAAAATACCAAAAACAGCCCTGATACGTACCGGCTTCTCAACCTTTTCGGGGATGTCTTCGAGCGCGTGCGCGCCGATTACGTCGAGGAGGCCGACGACCAGGAGTTGATAGAGGCCGCCATCACCGGCATGTTGACCTCGCTGGATCCCCATTCCAGCTACCTGAACGCCAAAAGCTTCCGCGAGATGCAGGTGCAGACCCGCGGCGAGTTCGGGGGCCTGGGAATCGAGGTCACCATGGACGCCGGACTGGTCAAGGTGGTTTCGCCCATCGACGACACCCCGGCGTTCCGCGCCGGCATCGAGCCCGGCGACCTGGTCAGCCATCTGGACGGCGAGCCGGTGCTCGGGCTGACCCTCGCCGAAGCGGTCGAAAAGATGCGCGGCCGCGTCGGTACGGACATCCGTCTGACCATCCGCCGCGCCGGGCGCCCGCCGTTCGATGTCACCATCACCCGCGCCATTATCAAGATCCGTTCCGTGCGCTCGCGCCTGGAAGGGAAGATCGGCTACCTGCGCGTGACCTCCTTCAACGAGCAGGCGGAGAAGGGCGTGAAGAAGGTGATGGCCAAGTTCCAAGAGGAAATCGGCGACGAATTGCAGGGCATCGTGCTCGATCTGCGCAACAACCCGGGCGGCCTGTTGGATCAGGCCGTGGCCATCGCGGATGCGTTTTTGGACAAGGGCGAGATCGTTTCCACGCGCTCCCGCCGGGCCGAGGACACGCAGCGCTTCAACGCCCATCCCGGCGACCTGGCCAAAGGGGTGCCCATGGTGGTGCTGATTAACGGGGGCTCGGCATCGGCGTCCGAGATCGTCGCCGGGGCCTTGCAGGACCACCAGCGTGCCCTCGTGCTCGGCACCAAGTCCTTTGGCAAGGGGTCGGTCCAGACCATCATTCCGCTGTCCGGGCATGGCGCCATGCGGCTGACCACGGCGCGCTACTTCACGCCCTCGGGGCGCTCCATCCAGGCCGTCGGCATCGAGCCCGACATCGTGGTCGAGCAGGCCCGTATCGAGAAAGTCGAGCAGCCCGCCCGCCGGCGGGAAGCGGACCTGCGGGGCGCCCTGGACAACGGGAACGCCGCCGCCGACAAGTCCGACGAAAAAAAGCCCGAAGGCACAGGCAAAGCCAAGCCCGACGGCGCGGACGCCGGAGACGCCGAAAAGGAGGCGAAGAAGCCGGCCCCGGAGGATTACCAGCTCGGACGGGCGCTTGACCTGCTGCGCGGCCTTTCCCTGTTCTCGGAAAGGATCTCGGTGAAAGGCAGTTGACGGGACGGTAGTGGCCTGTAACAGCTAACCACTCGACGGGAGTGCCAGGAAAGGTGCAGGTGTGAAACTCCCCTTCACTCTCAAGGGCCTGGGATTCGGCAAGGGTGCGCGCCGGAAGGACCAGGCCGACGATTTCGAGGATGCGGACTCCGGGAAGCCGGAGGATGAAACCGGCGCGCCCGCCGGTGACGACCCGGAGGATGCGGCGGACGGGGCGCAGGACTCCGCGGGTGGCGGCAAGGGGCGCCTGATCATCGTCGGGGCGGGGGCCTCCGCGGCCGCCCTCGCCGTCCTCGGCGTAGGCGGATGGATGTTCCTGGGCAGTGACGCCGGGGAGACCGGGTATGGACCCGAGCCCGGCGTCCCCCGCGTCGAGCTGGCTATTCCCCCATTGGCCGGCGCCCCCGACGAAGGCATCCTGACGCCGCCGGGCAACGCCGGGACCGGGGACCGTCAGGCGTCCGCGGAAGCGGACGGTACCGTGGCCGGCGATACCGAAGGCGCCGACGCCGAGAGGCCGGACATGAGCGTGTTGGTTTCGCCGGTCAGCCTGGTGGCGTTTTCCAACATGGCCGAGGTGCCCGTCGAGCCGCCGCTGGCCCGGGTTCCGGATCCGGCCCTGGTCGAACAGGGCGCCTACGGTCCCCTGCCCCGGGTCGGCGCCGACGGCCGCCGGCCGTGGCGAGTCTACGCCCGGCCCTTCGACGCCCGCGACGAACGCCCGCGCATCGCCGTCATCGTCACCGGCCTGGGGCTGAGCCAGGCCGCCACCGAGGCCGCCATCACGCGGCTTCCGGGATCGGTGACTCTGGCCTTCGACCCCTATGCCAAGGGTCTGGACGACTGGATTCCCCTGGCCCGGGAAGCGGGGCACGAGGTGTTGCTGTCCCTGCCCATGGAGTCCGCCAACTTCCCGGTCCACGATCCCGGACCGTATGCGCTGAGGACCGCACTCGCCCCGGCGGCCAACCTCAAGCGCCTGGAGTTCGTGCTCAGCCGGCTGTCCGGTTACGTCGGCGTGATCACCCTCATGGGGTCCGGGTTCACCACCACCGAGGAGCAGTTGCGTCCGGTTCTCGAGGCGCTGAGGGGACGGGGCCTGTTGTTCGTCGAGGCGGTGCGGGCGCCGAAGACCCTGGCGCCGGAGATCGCCGCCGAGATCGACCTGCCGCACGTGGCCAACGATTTGGTCCTGGACGAGAATCCCTCCAGGGCCTCCATCGACATTCGGCTTGCCGAGCTCGAGGCCATCGTCCGCAAACGCACCACGGCCGTGGCCATGGCCGCGCCCAATCCCGCCACCCTGGAGCGTATCGCCGCGTGGGCCGCCACGCTGGAAGGCAAGAACCTGGCCCTCGCCCCCGTTTCCGCCATCGCGCTCAGGCAGCGTACGCGATGACATCGGAGGACCCGCCCCGGCGGCCCTACCGCAGGGGCGTGGGGGCGGTGCTCTTCGACGCCGAGGGAAAGGTGTTCGTCGCCCGGCGCATCGACACGCCCGGCGAGGCGTGGCAACTGCCCCAGGGCGGCATCGAGGACGGCGAGACCCCGCGCCAGGCCGTGCTCAGGGAACTGGCCGAGGAGATCGGCACGGACAAGGCCGAGATCATCGCCGAAAGCGCAGGGTGGATGTGTTACGACCTGCCCGGCGAATTGGCGGACACGGTGTGGGGCGGACGGTACCGCGGCCAGATGCAAAAGTGGTTCGCCCTCAGGTTCACCGGCGCGGACGCGGACATCGACCTGAACGCCAGTGCGTGTCCGGAATTCACCGACGCCAAATGGGTGGCGATGGAGGACCTGCCCCGGCTGATCGTTCCCTTCAAGCGCGCCCTCTATGAAAACATTGTCGCCGAGTTCCGTCACCTGACCACCCGTCCGCGGCAGGAGACGGGATAGGAACGGCCAAGTGGTCTAAGTCAGACATATGGTGCCCATAGGACAGTCTTCCGAGCCCACCGGCGGCGTTGCGCGGCGCTGGTGATGCTCCAGCATCACGGCGCGCCACGCGCCTTGCCGGATGAACTCGTAAGACTGTCCTATGGGTATCATCCGAGAAGCTGTCCGGCGATCCCGGTCCTAGGGGGACCGACTATTTGGAGATCAACGAAAGCGGTTGGTCTTCCACTATGGCCCGCACTTGCGGACATTCGGTCAGGGCCTTGATGCCGGCGGGCGGGGGCTCTCCGGCCAAGCTACCCCGTGTATCAAGATTTCTCCCCAGTCGGTGCCCGCCGAATCTTTCGAGGATTTCGGCGATGTCATCCGCCGCCGCCTCGACCGAGCGCTGCGCCGCTTCGGTCAACATTTTTCGTTGCATCCGCGATGCGCGGCGGCCGGTCCGTTTAGCGGTTCGCTCCGTTTCCAACATGACAACGGCGCGGACCATTTCGTTCGGCCTCCGGCTTTCAAGGCGGGCGGCAAACTCGTGACTGATCTTCAAGTTCGGTCCCCTTATCCGAGGCGACGAGACGATATCGGCCCCATCGGAAGAGATCAGCTTCTCAGCGCTCTGAGCGCCTCTAGGGGCCGGATCATACCATAACCCCAACGGTTGTCCGGCCGCGCATCTGCGCCGCCGGGATGACGGGCGGTGTCCTTGAGGACTTGCGCGATGTCCTCCACGGGAGCATCGGGCTCGGCCGCCATGAGCAGGGCCACCGCCCCGGCCACGTGCGGCGTCGCCATGGAGGTGCCGTCCATGTAGGTATAGTCATGTGTGCCGTCGGGGCGCCCTTCCGGAGGGATGCAGGAATAGACATCGACGCCGGGGCCGGCAACGTCGGGTTTGGTCACCAGCGCGTCGGGCTCGGCGCCCGGAAACACGAAGCTCGCGCCGCTGCTAAAGTAGGCGATCTCCAGCTTTCGCCCGGGCATGGGCTCGGCGGCGCCGACCGCCAGCGCGTTGTGGGCGCTGCCGGGCGAGCTGGTGTTGCCGTGATTCTCGTTTCCTATGGCCACCACGGGCAGCACGCCGAAGTCGATAAGCTGGGCGAAGACCAGGGCGAAGAGCGGCTCGTAATAGGTGAAGCCGAGCGACATGTTGACCACGTCCGCACCATGCTCCAAGGCCCAGGAAAGACCTTCCAATAACGTGATCAGCGTAGCGTCCCCGACCAGCACGGCGCCGACGATGAGGTTCGCCTCGGGCGCCATGCCGATGGCGACGCCGTCGGCCGTCCGGCCGCCGGCGATGGTGCCGCAGACGTGGGTGCCGTGACGGCCGCCATCGAAGGTGGGCAAGGCATTGATGCGCCGGCCGAGGGGATCGATGACGGTGAACTCCCGCACCCGCCCGGTCAATGCCTGGTGATCGCCGTAGACACCGGTATCCAGGACCGCGACGTTGACATCGCGGCCCTTCGTCGTGTTCCAGAGCTCGGGCGCATCCAGCGCCTCCAGACCCCAGGTCAGCTTGTTGGCACGCTCTCGTCGACCAAGTTCCCGGAATTCGATGCGATTGGGCTCCAGCAGGCGCACTTTTTGGTTCGGCATGATCGCGACCACGTCCGGGTTTTCCGCCAGCGCGCCCAGGGTTCTCCGGGTCACCTCGACCCTGGCGACCGGCAGCGTGCTGGCACCGATCGCGGCCATTTCAAGCTCTGCCCCCTTCTTGACCCGCTTGCCGGTCGCTTCCAGGTAGTGCGCCGAAATCTTTTGGTGGGTTTGGCGCTGCTTGGCGGCGCGCCGCTTGACCCGATTGAGACGCGCCTCCAGTTTGCGCAGCCGGCCGCGCGGGGGCCGTCCCCGGCCCGCCGGCGCGCGGTAGAAGACAATCGCCTCGGTGCGCTCGTTGGGTCCGTGCTCGGCCAGCAAGGGCTCGAATACCCGGGATATCTTGGCTTCCGTGCTCATGGTGCCTTCCTCCTTTTCGGCCTTGTCTTCTTGGATCGCTTCTTCGCCGGTTTTTTCTTCGAACCCGACACGGCTTTACCCTTCGGTCGGCCGCCTTCCGCTATCCGCGACTCGAGCCGCTCGGCGAAGGCCCGCAACATCTCACGGCCCGCGCGTGAGTCTTCGACGTTTCTCTGCCGTTGCGCCAAGCGCCGTGCCAACTCGGCAAATTCCGGCCAATCCTTGGCACGAGCGGGCACATAGTTCCTATCTCTGAACAAGTCTTCCCACACGTGGGAAAAAGGGCGAGTTTGCATTCGTGATTCCGCCGTGTCGACCGATCGAAGGGCTTGCAGCAACGCGAACTCGAACGCCTCCGTACGTTCCAGCTTGGATAATCGGAGCGATAGTCCGAATAGCGCAGTTTCGCCTTGGACCGCATACACTGTGGTCGTGCCGCGCGCATGACTGGGTGCCGCGAAGAGATCGCTGTCCTTGGCGATTTCGGTAAGCGCGTCCTCTGAACCAATGTGGCACAATACATGAACCATCTCGGTCACCTGCCTCGGGGTCAGTTCGGGCCACTTGGATAGCCGTTCCATGACGTTCCGCTCATCCAAAGACTCTGGATTTTCAAAAAGAAACCAAAAAAACGACTCGCTGTAAGTCATGTCACTTTCGATCCTTCCGAGCGAGTCATTCGCGATCGGGGCGACTTCCTCACGCGGAAATCGCTGGAGCCCTTTGGACCCAGAAAGCGCTGGCGCCCGTGCAATTCGCCGCAATACCCTGACCCGCAGGTCATGGTCCTGGATGATCTCCGGCCCGGAGGACAGATAGGCGTCGGTTAAGACCCGAGACAGCGCCACCGTGTCCGCAGAGTCGATCAGGCCCTCGATGACGTCCCGGACCATGGGCGCCGGGGCCAGGCCGCAATAGAGCGCGATGACCTCCTGCCAGCGGCCGTCGGCGTAGTCGCGAACCAGGCGCGGCGCGTCGATGTCCAGCTTGTTGCCCTCGTGGACGGCGCGCGCGGCCAGGAACTCCTGGAAGGTGAGGTGGGCGAAGGCGAAGACGTGGGGCCGGCGCTCGAGCAGCAGACCCGTCCGGTAGCGGACGTGCTCCAGCAGCGCGCGCGCCCGAGCGGCATCCCCTAGCACCTCCGCCAATATCTCTTGGATCCGTTCGGCCGGGTATTCGGCGCGGTCGTCGGCCTGCATGTTGAGGGCGACCTCCCGGCACACGCGGAGCTTCTCGTCCAGGGTGAACTCCGAGTGAATGCCGCGCCGCTTATCCCAGTTGTGCAAGAGGCCTTCGACACAGAGCTGGTAGAGCAGCGCCCGGTCCTTGGGCAGTTCCCCGCCCTCGAAGTAGTTCACCAGGCAGATCGCCGAAAGCATCAAAGGGTTGCGCGCCAGGTCGTGGATGTAGGGCTGGTCCTCGAAGCCCGCGACGATCCGGTCGCCATCGGCCGAGCCTTCCCGGCGCGCCTCCTCTGCCGGCTCGTTCTGCGCCAAGCGCACCGCCGTGCACCAGTGACGGGCGTAGTCTCGGATCTGGGGCGCTTCGAAATCCAGCAGGTCGCATTCCTCGAACTTCAGCGGCCGCAAGCGCCCCGGCGGGTAGCCGACGGGCCGCGAGGAAATCAGGTAGTGGCAACGGGGATAGCGCGTGAGCAGGCTTTCGAGCCAGGGCAGGACGTGGGTCTCCAACAGGTCCGGATCGATCTCGTCCAATCCGTCGAGCATGAAGAGCACGCGTCCGGCCTGCATCTGCCGGTCGATCCAGCCCGCCGGCATGAGCGCGGCGCGGTCCTGGCTCGCCGTGGCCGCCGCGATCAGCGCGGCGCCCTTCGGCAGACGCTTCGGGTCCAGCTGGCGGACCCGCAGGAGCAGGGGAATCGCCTGGGCCTCGCCCAGGACCAGTTCCTCCTCCACGGCGGCGAGCTGGAGCTGGAACCACTCCAGGAAGGTCGACTTGCCGGCACCCGGCAGGCCGACCAGCGCGCAGCGCGCGGTCCGCTTCACGTATTCGACGGCAGACTCGCCGGCCTCGTCCTTCTCTTTCTTGGCCTTACGCTCAACAAAGCCGGGCCTGCGCTCGCCAAAGGCCTCGCGCGCGGCGGCCAGGTCCATCAGGTCGATCGCCTGGCCGGCCTCGTCTCCGTCCCCAGCGGATCGCCCTCGTGGCCGGACCCGCGGCATGACGAAAAGCTCCCGCAGGTCGACGCTCAAATTGGTGGTCATGCGGACCGTGCCGGCCTCGACCCGGAAGAACCGCTGCAGCAGATAGTCCCGGTACGACAGTTCGAAGCGTTCGTCCTCGGCCTCCCGGCCCGCCTTGCCGAGCGCGTCCAATTGCGCGCTGATCCGGTTCAGGCGGTTGACCACCCGTCGCGGCATCTCGAAGGTACTGGCGAAGTTCAGCTTGCACCATTCCGCCATGACCGGGCCCACCAGCATGAGGACCTGGAGAATCGTGTGCAGGGCCACCCGGTAGACCGCATCGTGCCCTGCGCGACCGACCGAATCCGGGCACGGCAGGTGCGCGATCACGGAGTCGACGAGTTCTTCCGGCGTCACGTTCGGGTTGGCGATGTCGTCGAGCGCGATGTGGTCGGCCAGCGGTGCGAACCCGCCCAGGATGCCCGTGGCGACCTGAGAGTTCAGCCGCTCATTCTGAAACAGCCGGATCAAAGACTGGGAAGCGGCGTCGGCGGATTCCTGGACCTGCCGAAGGACCGCCTTCTCCTTCAAGCGGTCGGCGATCTGCGCCCGGAACGGCACGGAAAAAATCCGGCCGAACAGCGAGTCGTAAAAGTCTATGACCTCGTCGTCTAGGCCTTCGCTTGATTGCTTTGCGGCCATGATTCTGTCAGCCTGCCCATCCACGCGGTTTTGGCAGTCGGTCGATTAATGGCTGCACTCAGTGTGCTGGCGAGTCGCATAGTCGCGCAAACAGTTCACCATCGCAATTACAACACGCTCCGCTTCCCTACGGCAAGCCAAGCCGGCCGACCGCGGCAAGAGACGGGATAGCCCCGGCCGTCTTTCTGATGGCGCAGGCGGCCCGTTCGGGGCCGGCCCGTCGGCCGCCGTGCCGGTCGCGGGCTGAAGCGCCCGGGATGCGGTCCTTGAAACGGGGACGGGGATTGCCCATTCTGCCGCCATGTCGGAGCGCCCCCATCCCGCCGCCCTGGTCACCGGCGGCGCCCGCCGCATTGGCCGCGCCATCGCGCTCGACCTGGCGGCCCACGGTTGGTCCGTGGTCGTGCACTACAACACCTCCGAGCAGGCGGCCCGCGAGACGGTCGAGGAAATCACCGCCGCCGGCGGACGGGCGGCGGCCGTGGGTGCCGATCTCGCCAGCGAAGAGGATGGCCTCCGGCTTGTCCCGCGTGCGGCCGAGGAGGTCGGCCCGCTCACCTGCCTGGTCAACAACGCGTCCGTGTTCGAGATCGACACGCCCGAGACCGCGACCCGGGACTCCTGGGATGCGAATTTGCAGGTCAACCTGCGCGCCCCCTTCGTGCTGACCCAGGCCTTCGCCGCGCAACTGCCGGCCGACGGCGAGGGCAACGTCATCAACATCATCGACCAGCGGGTGTGGAACCTCACCCCCTATTACACGACCTACACGATCAGCAAGGCGGCGCTGTGGACGCTGACGCGGACCCTTGCCCAGGCGCTGGCCCCGCGTATTCGCGTCAACGCGGTGGGGCCGGGTCCGACCCTGCCCCACGCGCGCCAGACGGACGAGGCGTTCGCCCGCCAGTGGGCGGCCCTGCCCCTGGCGCGCCGCACCCTGTCCGAGGAGATCGCGGACGCCGTGCGGTTCATTCTGCAGGCGCCGGCGATGACCGGGCAGATGATCGCGCTGGACGGCGGCCAGCACCTGGGCTGGGCCCAGCGCCGGCGCACCGACACCCCCGCCCCCGAGGATTGACCGCCCCGACCATGCGCCCCTTGGTATTAACCCTGAGGTATGTGTTTGCGCTTTCACAATGTCCCACAAGCCATTGCAGAAAAGAGATTTGCTGTCCGGAGCGTCAGAGTTTTGCACAGGGGACGAAGCCGTTCGCTCACCGATTCGATGGCGCCCCGAACGGTCGGCGGGGGTTTTTGTCGGCCGGGCGGGTTGAATATTTCATATTTAAAACAATGCACTATGGAATTGCCTAATTTTTGTGCAAAGTGAGAAAATCGGCTGTTTTCATGGAGCTTTGAACGAAGGGGCGGTTTTTTCAACAGACTTATCCACAAGAATCGTGGATAGTTGGCGCCGAGTTGTCTTTTGCCGATGACCCATGCGAACGGATAGGCCCGCATTGACGCCGATCACGCCTTCGGCCACATAGTCGGTATGGGCGCGGAGCGGCACATCGACACCCCGACGGCGTCCGGCGGCCCGTCGCTTGCCGCCGGCGGCGCCGTCATCGAATCCCATCTCGGGACCCTGCCCCCTGGCCCCGGCGTCTACCGGATGATCAACGCCGCGGGCGACGTCGTGTACGTGGGCAAGGCCAAGAACCTGAAAAAGCGGGTGGCCAGCTACACCAAGGTGGCGCGCATGTCCACCCGGATGCGGCGCATGGTGGCGGAAACGGCGGCCATGGAGTTCGTCACCACCCATACCGAGGCCGAGGCCCTGCTTCTGGAGGCCAATCTGATCAAGCGCTTCGCGCCGCGCTATAACATCCTGCTGCGCGACGACAAGTCCTTTCCCTCCATCCTGCTCACCGGCCACCATCCGTTCCCCCAGATTGTGAAGCACCGCGGCGCCCGCAGCCGCAAGGGCGAGTACTTCGGACCCTTCGCCTCGGCCGGGGCGGTGAACCAGACCCTGGCCGTGTTGCAGCGGGCGTTCCTTCTCAGATCGTGCACGGATTCGATATTTGCGGGCCGCACCCGGCCCTGTCTGCTGTATCAGATCAAGCGCTGCTGCGCGCCGTGCGTGGGCAAGATCGACGAGGCCGATTACGGGCTCCTGGTGGATCAGGCCCACGCCTTTCTGCGCGGGGAAAGCCGGGAGATCCAGCACACCCTGGCCCGGCGCATGCAGGACGCGAGCGACGCCCTGGCTTTCGAAAAGGCGGCCGAATACCGCGACCGCATCGGCGCGCTGACGCGCATCCAGGCCCACCAGGACATCAACCTGGCCGGCATCGGGGAGGCGGACGTGATCGCCGCCCACCAGGCGGGCGGGCACACCTGCATCCAGGTGTTCTTCTTCCGCGCCGGGCGCAACTTCGGCAACCGCGCGTACTTTCCCAGCCACGCCCGCGACGACGACGCCGCCCGCGTGCTGGAGGCCTTCATCGGCCAGTTCTATGAAGACAAGCTGCCGCCCCGGCTGGTGCTGGTCAGCCACCGCCCGGCGAACCAGGCGGTGCTGGCCGAAGCCCTGTCCGTGCGCGCCGGGCGCCGGGTCCGGCTTACCTGTCCGCAGCGGGGGGGGAAGCGTCAACTGGTGGCGCACGCCACGGCCAACGCCCGCGACGGCCTGGGCCGGCGCCTGGCGGAGAGCGCGTCGCAGCGCCGGCTGCTCGAGGGCCTGTCGCGGGCCCTGGACCTGGAGGCGCCGCCCGAGCGCATCGAGGTCTTCGACAACAGCCATATGTCCGGCGCCCAGGCCATGGGCGCCATGATCGTCGCCGGACCCAAGGGCCTGATGAAAAACGCCTACCGGAAGTTCACCATCCGCGGCGCCGCCCCCGGGGGAGACGCCGGCGGCGGCGGATTTTCCCCGGGCGACGATTACGCCATGATGCGCGAGGTGCTCACCCGCCGGTTCTCCCGCGCCCTGAAGGAGACTCCGGACCGGGCGGGCGGCCAGTGGCCGGACCTGGTCCTCATCGACGGCGGGGCGGGCCAGCTAAGCGTTGCGCTGGACGTGTTCCAGGAACTGGGGATCGACGACGTGACGGTGGCCGCCATCGCCAAAGGGCGGGGGCGCAAGGCCGGGCGCGAGCGCATATTCCTGCCCGGCCGCGCGCCCGTTACCTTGGACTCGCGCGACCCCGTCCTATATTTCTTACAGCGCCTGAGGGACGAGGCGCACCGCTTCGCCATCGGCGCGCACCGGGCGAAGCGGAGCAAGAGGCTGGCCCGCTCGGCGCTGGATGCCATTCCCGGCATCGGCGCCAAGCGCAAGAAGGCTTTGTTGCACCACTTCGGCGCGGCGCGTGCCGTCGCCCAGGCCGGCCGCGCCGACCTGGAGGCCGTGGAGGGCATCAGCACGGCGATGGCCAATAACATCTATGACTGGTTTCATCCCCGGGGCTAATACCAAGGAGCGCTGATCATGACCCGACGAGCCGGCTTACCAAGGTTTTCGGCCCTAAGCGTGCGCCGTGGCGATGCGGGGCATCGCGAAGCGTGCGCGACGCCGTCCGAAAGCCTTGGTAAGCCGCCGTTGCGGTC
>JACZWD010000185.1 GCA_022572335.1 Pseudomonadota bacterium | reverse complement strand
GTTGATGTGTTGGAGCCAACGTCGGTTACGGGTCCAGGCTGTGTAAAAACTATTTTCGAGGCCCGAGCGCGCAACATTGATTCGCGTAACCGCCGTCGCAGGCAATAATGGTTCACGCGTCCGCTATTGCCGAGTCTATTGTTGCGCCGACGCTCTTCCGACCCGAGTTTTCACACAGCCTGGGTCATGAGCAGAAGTGCCGATGACCCTGCGCAAATGTGTGCCGTTGGGCGTAAAGCAGACATGATCCGCTAAATAGCGAACGTTCAGGGCGTTGGTTCGGCAGGATTTCAAACTGAGACACTACCCGCCGCGGGGCTGGGTTGCACCGGGTGCATGCCGACCGCATACTGCCGCAATTGCCGGACCATCCGGTGGCAAGGGGGGCGTCATGCAGTTCGTGGTCATCGCTTACGACGGTACCGACGCCGGGGCCCAGGACCGGCGCCTGGCGGCGCGGACGGCGCACCTGGAGAACGCCCGGCGGATGAAGGAAGAGGGTACGCTTCTGACCGGCGGCGCCATCCTGGACGACCAGGGGGCGATGATCGGCTCGGTCCTGGTGGTCGACTTTCCGTCGCACACCGGGCTCGACGCCTGGCTGGCCTCCGACCCTTACGTCACCGGGGACGTGTGGCGGAAGGTCGAGGCCCGGCCCTTCCGCGTCGCCGTCTGACTGGCAAACCCATGACGGGAAGGCCCGCATCCATGGACGACACCCGGCCGCTCTGGCAGCCGTCCGGGGACCGTATCCGCCAGACCAACATGGTCCGCTTCATGGAGGACGTGGAGGAGGACTGGAACGTCGACATCCGCGATTACGCCGAGCTGTACCGTTTCTCCATCGAGGAGAAGGAAAAGTTCTGGACGTCGCTCAAGGATTACGCCCAAATCATCGCCGAGACCTGGGGCACCGACGTGCTGGTGGACGCAGACAAGATGCCCGGCGCCCGGTGGTTCCCCGATGCCCGCCTGAATTTCGCGGAAAACCTCCTGCGCCGCCGCGACGACGCCGATGCCCTGGTGTTCTGGGGCGAGGACCGCGTGCGCCGCCGCATCACCCACGCCGGCCTCCATGACCAGGTGTCGCGCCTGGCCCAGGCCCTGGCGGCGGCGGGCGTCGAGGCCGGCGACCGGGTCGCCGCCTATCTCCCGAATATGCCGGAGACTGTGGCCGCCATGCTCGCCGCCAGTTCCATCGGCGCCGTCTGGTCCTCGTGCTCGCCGGACTTCGGCGTCCAGGGGGTCGTCGACCGCTTTGGCCAGATCGAACCCAAGGTCCTGTTCGCCGCCGACGGCTATTACTACAACGGCAAGAGCCACGACTGCCTGGGCAAGCTGGCCGAAATCCTGAACCGGCTGCCGCCGGTGGCGCGGACGGTGATCGTGCCCTATATGCGCGCCGCCCCGCCGCTGGAGGATCTGCCGGGCGCCGTGATGTTCGACGATTTCATCGCCGGCTTCGACGCCGGCGAGATCGCGTTCGAACGCCTGCCGTTCAACCACCCCCTCTACATCCTGTATTCCTCGGGCACCACGGGCGTGCCCAAGTGCATGGTCCACGGGGCGGGCGGGACCCTGTTGCAGCACGTCAAGGAGCACCTTCTCCACTGCGACATCAAGCCCGGCGACCGGGTCTTCTTTTTCACCACCTGCGGCTGGATGATGTGGAACTGGCTGGCCTCGGTGCTGGCCTGCCAGGCGACCCTGCTGTTGTACGACGGCTCGCCGTTCCATCCCGATGGCAACGTGCTCTTCGACTTCGCCGACGCCGAGGCCATGACGCTCTTCGGCACCTCGGCCAGGTTCATCGACGCGGTCAGGAAGGCCGGATTGGAGCCGATCAAGACCCACGCGCTCCGGCATTTGCGGATGATCGCGTCGACCGGCTCGCCCCTGGCGCCCGAGGCCTTCGACTTCGTCTACGCGAGCATCAAGCCCGACGTGCACCTGGCGTCCATCGCCGGCGGCACCGACATCGTCAGTTGCTTCATGGGCGGCAACCCCACGGCGCCGGTGTGGCGGGGCGAGATCCAGACCCGGGCCCTGGGCATGGCGGTGGACGTGTTCGACGACGACGGCAAGCCGGTGCGCGGCGAAAAAGGGGAGCTGGTGTGCACGGCGCCGTTCCCGTCCATGCCGGTACGCTTCTGGAACGACCCCGGCGACGAAAAATACCGCGCCGCCTACTTCGAGAGGTTCCCCGGCGTGTGGTGCCACGGCGACTGGGTGGAGCTGACCGAGCACGACGGCCTCATCATCCACGGCCGTTCGGACGCGACCCTCAACCCGGGCGGCGTGCGCATCGGCACCGCCGAGATCTACCGCCAGGTGGAGGACCTGGACTGGGTGGTGGAAAGCATCGTCATCGCCCAGGAATGGGAGGGCGACGTGCGCGTCGTGCTGTTCGTGATCCTGCGCCAGGGGCTGACCCTGGACGACGACCGCATCGACGCCATAAAGGCGCGCATCCGCACCAACTGCACGCCCCGCCACGTGCCGGCGCGGATCGTCCAGGTGGCCGACATCCCGCGCACGAAAAACAACAAGATCACCGAACTCGCGGTGCGCGACGTGGTCCACGGCCGCCCGGTGAAGAACACCGACGCCCTGGCCAACCCCGACGCCCTGGAGCTTTACCGGGACTTGCCGGAGCTCAGGACATAGAATTCGATTGTGGTGGCCCGCGGCTCACATCGACGGATACCGGCCGGCTGGCATAGGGGAAAGGATTGGACCATGGTCATAGTCCTGTTCGAGGTGACGATGAGGCCGGGCAAGGAGGCGGGGTACTTCGACCTCGCCGGCCAGCTGCGCCCGGAGCTGGAGAAGGTGGACGGGTTCGTCTCGGTGGAGCGGTTCGAGAGCCTGGCCCAGAAAGGCAAATACCTGTCGATGTCGGTGTGGCGCGACGCGGACGCCGTGCGCGCCTGGCGCGACAACACCGATCACCAGGCGGCCCAGCAGCGGGGCAAGGACGAGGTGTTCGCCGATTACCGCATCCGGGTGACCGAGGTGGTGCGCGACTATGGCGCCGAGCACGGCCTGCTCGACGGTCCCGCGGTCCCGCCCGAGGCGCAGGCGGCGGGCGAATAGCCAACCCCGGGGTCCCCATGCGCGGCTACTTCGGCATCGGTGTCGAGCGGATCACCAAGACCATGAACGTGGGCAACCTGTTCCGCTCCGCCCACGCGTTCGGCGCCGGTTTCGTCTTCACCATCGCCGCCGCCTATTCGCGCGCCGAGGGCGGCAAGGCCGACACCTCGGACGCCCCGGGCGCGGTGCCGTTCTACAGTTTCCCCGATGTCGGCTCGCTGGTCCTGCCCGAGGGGTGCACCCTGGTCGGCGTCGAGCTGGCCGACGACGCCATCGAGCTCCCCAGCTTCCACCACCCCCACCGCGCCGCCTACGTGCTGGGCCCGGAACGGGGGTCGCTGTCCCCGGCGCTGGTAGAGCGCTGCGGCTTCGTGGTCCGCATCCCCACCCGGTTCAGCGTCAACGTGGGCATCGCCGGCGCCATTCTCATGTACGACCGCATGCTCAGCCTGGGCCGCTTCGCGCGCCGCCCGGAGCGCCCCGGCGGGCCCACGGAGGCGCTCCCCGAGCACGTCTTCGGCGACCCGGTGATCCGCCGCCCGATGGAGAAGTTCCGCGCCGCCCCGCCGGTGGGCGAAGCGGTGGACCAGGACTGATACCGAAAGTCAAAACGACCGGGTCGTTTTGACTTGAGAAGCCCGCGACCGCGGGCCGCCGCCCCCGGGGGCCGCCGGGGGGTGTCCCCCGGGCACTGGAAATGCGGGGGGCGCCCCCGCGATCCCCGGGGCGAGCCAAGGGCGCGGACGCGCCCGCCCGGCGCTTGAGGGGGTCCAGAGAAGTCACAATGTTTGTGACTTCTCGTATAACCGCCAGTCTACGCAAGCCAGCCCTTCGCCACGCCGACGGAACCGACGCGCACGCCGGCGCGGTCCGGCACGGGCCGGTCCAGGTAGGGTTTGAGCGCCGCCTGCGCCTTTGCGTCGAGGGCGCCCAGGTGGCGCAGCAGCACGGCCATGACCGTCTCCGCGGCGCGCCGGGCCCCGTCGTCGATCTTCAGCGCCACGCCCAGGCCCAACGAGGCCACGGCGGCGACGTAGACGCCTTCGGCGCCGATCTTGACCACGAAGGCGCCGCGCCCGGCCTCGATCGCCACCGTGTCGAAGCGCTCCCGGCCCGCCACCAGATCGGGGTGGCCGGTCATGGCGGCGACGATGCGCCGGACGGCGGCGGCGCGCGCCGGCGCCAGGCCGCGCGGATCGGCGAGGCGCGCCATGGCGCGGGCGATGGCGGTCAAGGGCATGGCGATGACGGGAATGCCGCAGCCGTCGGTGCCCCGGGCCGCGCCCGCCAGGGCGACGCCGCCCAGGTCCGCAAGAACGTCCTCGATGCGCTTCTGCACGGGATGATCGGGCCGCACGTAGCCCGCCGTCGCCTCGCCCAGGTGAACGGCCGTGGTGAGGAAGCCCGCGTGCTTGCCCGAGCAGTTGTTGTGCAGCGGCGAGGGGTCCTCGCCGGCGCGCACCAGGGCCCCGGCCGCCGCCTGGTCCATGGGCGGGTGGGTTCCGCACTCGAGATCCCCGGGCGCCAGCCCGATGCGCTCCAGCCACGCGGCGACCGGGCGCACGTGCCCGGGCGCGCCGCCGTGGGAGCCGCAGGCAAGCGCGATTTCCACATCGCTCAGGGCGAAGCGTTCGGCGGCCCCGGTCTCGACGAGGGGCAGCGCCTGCAGCGGCTTTATCGCCGAGCGTGAAAAGACCGGCCGCTCGACGTCGCCCCAGGCATGGACCACCGAGCCGTCCGCGTCGACGACGGCCGCCGCGCCCCGGTGGCGGCTTTCCACCATGTCCCCGCGGGTGACCTCGACCAACACCGGGTTGAGCCGTCCCATGGCGTATCTGTGCCACCCGCCTAAGTACTTACTTGCACGATTTCGCGCACCATACGACGGTCTTGCGAGGTCATCCGGCTAGGAGCGCGGCGCGCCGTGATGCTGGAGCATCACAAGCGGCGCGCGACGACGCCGGGGGCCGCGGGGGCGTCCCCCGCATAC
>JACZWD010000184.1 GCA_022572335.1 Pseudomonadota bacterium | reverse complement strand
TAGGTGCTGACGCTCAAGCGCTGGAAGGCGGCGACGAGCCGGGACCGCTGCTCCTCGTCCGCTTTTTTCCAAAAGGAGCCGGTGGCGACGCGGATCATCAGGGGCAAGTGAAAGGCCTCTTCGATTATGGGCTGCAACCTCTGGTAGCGGCCCGTCACGCCGAGACTTTCCGCTTCCTTCATGACGGCCAGCAGGCTTTGCTGAAACCGTTGGATGACGGTACGGGCCGGGTCCTCCTGGGCCGCGGCCGGAAGCGCCGTCAAAACGCCGGCAAATAAAGGAAACAAGAGAACCTTAAGCGTGAAGGAACGCAACGCATGCTCCTCCAATTCCTGGTGCGGCGAACCGCGCCCTATTGGGCGATCAGCTCGTCGGCCTTCTTGTTCAAGGTCGCGATCAGGCCGTCAACGCCTTCATTTTTCAGCACGCGCCGGTATTCGGAGCGGCGCACCGAAAGCTCGCTGATGCCATCGTCGACGATGACGTCGATAAGACGCCATCTTTCTTTGATTGTCTTCGCCACGTAGGTGAGGTTCACGGATGGTTTGTCCGGGATGACGATCCTGGTTTCGACCAGCAACGTATTTTGCGGTCCCGGTTTTTCGCCGATGGCCTCGAAGGTTTCGCCGGCATAGCCGTCAAACAGTGTCGCAACCCTGCTCACGCTCATGCGCCTGAAAGCGGAAATGAGCCGGCTGCGCTGGGTCTGGTTGGCCCCTTTCCAGTACGGGCCCGACGCGATGCGGATCATCAGCGGCAGGTAAAAGGTTTCCTCGATGGATGACACCAGCCGGTCGTAGCGACCCTTTACACCGAGGGATTCGGCCTCCTTCATCACGGCCAGCAGATTTCCCTGAAAGCGCTCGACAAGGACGCGCGGCTCGACCTCCGCCGCGCCGGCGGGAACGGCCGCGACCAGGAAAAAAAGAACCGCCAGGACCTTGGGAACAAAGGAGCTCGGGTACATTATGCCGCAATTCCCGGGTGTTAGCGCCGATGCAAAGGTTTAAAGCCTGCGCGGGGCGGTGACAATGGGAACCTCAAGAAACGGTCAGCGGAGGCCAAGGAAAATTGTGTGCCATAGATCTGTGTCAAATAAGCAACACTCCCGCGAACGCATTAGAATAGGCGGGTTGCGGGGGCCGGGAAATTCACGTAAAACATTTTTGGGAGGTTCCCGTGCGGCAGTTTTGTCGGCGAGGAGTCGAAGGCCCGTCCTTGATTCTTGCGGCACGTCCCCGGGAGACGAGTGTTGATACAGCACTTTCACAGAATTTTTGTACTCGGCGTCCTGGCCGTGGCCATGGCCATTGGCGGCGCTGTCGTTTCATCGGCCGCGGAGTGGGGGCCGCCCGACTCCGGGCAGTGGGCGCCGGTGGAGTTGGCGCAGGTGGAGTTGGGCCGGTCATCGGCCGTGGAGTGGGGGCTGCCCGACTCAGACGAGTTGGCGCCGGTGGAGTTGGCCCGGCTGGAGTTGGCCCAGGCGAAGCCGAAGGCGGCGGCGGAGAACGACGTGAACGATCCCCTCGAGGCCGTGAACCGCGGCATCTTCGAGTTCAACGAGTTCTTCCTGCAATGGGTCTTGGGCCCCATCTCGGGGGTGTATAAGGATTTCGTTCCCGATCCCGTCCGCAGGTCGATCGGCAACATTCTCCACCTTGTCGCCTCGCCGATCATTTTGGCGAACGACCTCCTGCAGGGGGAATGGGAGCGCGCGTGGATCACCACCCAGCGGACGGTGGTGAACGCCACCGTCGGCGTGGCGGGCGTCTTCGACGTGGCCGAGACGTTCGGCCTGCCCAGGCACACCGAGGACTTCGGACAGACCCTGGCCGTCTGGGGGGTGGGCGAAGGGTTCTATCTGGTGATTCCGTTTTTCGGCCCCTCGAACCCGCGGGACGGCATCGGCAAGCTTGTCGACGGGTACGCCCATCCGCTGACCAGGTGGGCTGCCAATACCGACCGCGAGGAGATCACCTACAGCCTGTTCGCGGCCACCGCCATTCACGAATATTCGGAAATCCAGGACGAGCTGGACCAGATTCGAAAGACTTCCATCGATTACTACGCCGCCATCCGCAGCATGTTCCGGCAGAAACGCGCCGCCGAGATCAGGAACGGCGCCGAAGTGGACCTACCGCCGATTCCCGATCTGGGCTTCGATATCGACTTCGACGAGATCGACAAATCAACGGCGGGCGCGGATGGCAAGCCGACGGCACGGCCGGGCGAACTTTCTGCAAACTGAGGTCTGCCGCCGCCGGGCGGCCCCTTTCCCCAATTGACCGCAAAAGCAAGGCCGCAGGCGTTGCTCCCGGACGCGCGCCGCGACCGGCGGGCGATCGCGCCTGTTGGTGGGGGGGCGATAATAACATAAAAAAAATGTTATATAATTTTAATTTAACAAGTGGTAGTGTATAAATGAAATCCGACCGTGGCGCCCGGCGCCAGGGAAAAGTGCCTGATGAAAATTTTCGTCCTTCACGAAAACACGGCCTGGGTCGAGCCGTTGCGGAAAGCCCTGGCCGAGCGATCCCTGCCCTTCGAGGAGTGGTTCCTTGACGAAGGGCGCGTTGACCTGGCGTCGGCGCCGCCCGCCGGCGTGTTCTACAATCGCATGAGCGCCTCGTCCCACACCCGCGGTCACCGGTATGCGCCGGAGATGACGTCGCTGGTTCTGGCGTGGCTGGAGGGGCACGGCCGCCGCGTCGTCAACACCAGCCGCGCGTTGCGCCTTGAGATCAGCAAGGTGGCCCAGTACGAGGCCCTGAAGGCCTGCCACATCCACACGCCGCGGACCGTGGCGGCGGTCGGCCGCCAGGCGACGGTGGAGGCGGCGGAGGCCTTTGCGCCGGGTCCCATACTGTTGAAGCCCAATCGGGGCGGCACGGGGCACGGCGTTCGCCTTTTCCAAACCATCGAGGCCCTGCGTGACCATGTCCTTGGCGACGCCTTCGAGGCGCCCATCGACGGCGTCTCCCTTGTGCAGGAATACGTCCGCGCGCCGGAGCCCTATATCACCCGCGCCGAATTCATTGGCGGCCGCTTTTTCTACGCCGTGCGCGTGGACACCAGCGATGGGTTCGATCTCTGCCCGGCGGACGCCTGCCAGGTGAATGACGGGCCGAAGTTCACCATCGCCGGCGCCATCGATTCGGCGCTGCTCGGCAAATACGAGGCGTTCCTCGCCGCCAACGGCATCGAGGTCGGCGGCATCGAATTTATTACCGACGAGGCGGGCCGGGTGTTCACCTACGACGTCAACACCAACACCAATTACAACGCGGATGCCGAGGCCCGGGCGAAGAGATCGGGCATGGGGGAAATCGCGCGATTTCTCGGAGACGAATTGGCGCGCCTCGCCTCTCCCCGGGACGGCGCCCTGCGGCTTGCCGGCTGACCCCCGCCATGGCGGCGCGACTCGCCTCTCGGCGGTCCAACGGGCCCGGCCGGCCGCGGCCGGCCCCGGGCATGACATCCTAACCCATTGAATAGACGTAACATTCTTCGGAAATCCTTGACTTATGCCGGGTAAAGTGTCAGACTGCCCCCGATCGGTGCCCGGATGGGGCCGGTCGAACCATGACCCGACCGATAAAGGTGGGTCCCATTGGCATATTGCTTCGAGAAGGAGGGTATGGCCCATGTGTGAGCGTGACCTGTCTCCCATATAGGATCGAACTTTTTCGGGGTGATTCGTGCGGCCGTTGTAACCGTTTGGGTCCCCGGACGCGGAGGTGACTCCGTGAGCGCGGGGCTTGAGCCGCCGCCGGCGGGCGGCGAGGCAAAGACATTGGGAGATCCGAGACGATGACAGCCCTGACCTTACCCGTTGTTCCACTGGAAGGCGGACTTTCCCAGTATTTTCGCGAGGTCTGGCGCTTTCCGGTCCTCGACGTGGAAGAGGAATACATGCTGGCCCAACGCTGGCGCGAACACGGCGACATGGACGCCGCGCACGAGCTGGTGACCAGCCACCTGCGTCTTGTCGCCAAGATCGCCATGGGGTACCGGGGCTACGGCCTGCCGCTGGCCGATCTGGTGTCCGAGGGCAATATCGGCCTGATGAAGGCGGTGAAGAAGTTCGAGCCCGAGCGCGGGTTCCGCCTGTCCACCTACGCCATGTGGTGGATCAGGGCGGCGATCACCGAATACGTGCTGCGCTCGTGGTCCATGGTGAAAATGGGCACCGTGGCGGCGCAGAAGAAGCTGTTTTTCAGCCTGCGCAAGGTCAAGGGCCGCCTGAACATCCTGGACAACGGAGAGCTGGCGCCCGAACAGGCGGCGCGGCTCGCCAAGGCCCTTGACGTGTCGGAATCCGAGGTCATCGACATGAACCGCCGCCTGGTGGGGCACGACGTTTCGCTCAACGCGCCCCTGTCGGAGGACGGCGCCGTGGAGTTCCAGGACACCCTGGTGGACACCAAGCCGACGCCCGAAAGCCAGGCCGCGGACGGCGAGGAATTGACCTACCGGCGCGGGCTCCTGAAAAGGGCGCTGGCGGTCTTGCCCGCCCGCGAGCGTCACATTCTCACCGAACGACGCCTGAACGATGACCCGGTGACGCTGGAACAGTTGGGCCAGGTCTATGGCATCAGCCGCGAGCGGGTGCGCCAGCTGGAGGTCCGTGCCTTTGAAAAGGTGCAGAAGGCGATCATGGCCGACGCCGCCGAGGGCGCGGCCGGCTGATCCGCCATCGCCGGTTCCGCCGCCCCGGCCGGGGATTTTCTTCAATTCACCGTGAGGATGGTGTCGGCCGCCCGCCGCTGGGGCGACGGGATGAGCCCGCTGGAGGCCACCTTCACCGAGTGCACCTTGCCGTCTAGTGGCCTGTATCAGCTAAATTGCATCCATACGATCGCTTTTCCCGTTTCCTCGGCAGGAGGGGAGGCGTAGGCGATGGTGGGCCATCGTCAAGCCTTCCCGACGCCCCGGGGGGCCACCGGGGGGTGTCCCCCCCGGCTACGATATGCGGGGGGCGCCCCCGCGACCCCCGGGTGGCCACCGGGGGTGTCCCCCCCGGCGACGATATGCGGGGGACGCCCCCGCGGCCCCCGGCGCCGTCGCGCGCCGCTTGTGGCGCATGCACACCAG
>JACZWD010000012.1 GCA_022572335.1 Pseudomonadota bacterium | reverse complement strand
TCTTTATTGATGGCAGGGAAAGACACGACGCCACCATGGAGCTGGTGCAACGAAGAGAACCTGTCGGCAACGACGGTATCGAAACCCATTTTGTCAGCCTTCCCTATGTCACCGGAAAAGACAGGTTCAACGGGCACAGGATATACGGAGCGAGCTGTTATATCGTGAATGGCGATTATGTTATTTTCCTGGACGAGGATAACTTCCTCGATGAGGATCACGTATCGTCCCTGGTGGCTCTCGTCGATGAAAGAAAAGTGGACTGGGGTTTCTCGCTGAGAAAGATCATCGACCAGGACGGAAATTTCATTGCCAACGACGACTGCGAAAATCTCGGAAAATGGCCTACCTATCTGAACGACGATGACCATCTGGTCGACGTAAACTGCTACTTTCTCAGGAAAGACATCGCGATAAGATTTTCTCCCGTTTGGTACCGGCCCGCGACCTTGAATGTTGACAGAAAACTTTGTCGAACCCTTCTCAAGCATTTTCCAAATTGCGGTACAAACGGGTTGTATTCATTGAATTACAGGGTCGACGCAACCCTTTATTCCGTAAAGGGGCAGTTTTTTATCCGTGAAAATTCCGTCATGGAAAGCCGCTACCCCGGCGGGTTCCCATGGCGAAATGACGGCGACGATGCGGGGAACGGCGGCGAGCCGCCAATACAACAGGAACAAGACCCGCCATCCGAGAATGGCTGGGACGCCCTTGCCGCGGAACCCGCCGAGGCCCCCGGCGCACGGAAGGAGACCGTCTCCCTTGCCCGTGCCATGGAGGCGGCCGTGCAGCATTACCGGGCCGATCGCCTGAGAGAGGCGGAAAGACTGTGCAGGGATGTGCTGCGGTCCAAACCGGACCACTTCGACGCGTTGCATCTGCTCGGCGTCGTGGCGGCCAAGAGGGGTCAGACCAAAACGGCCGTGGACATGATCGGCAAGGCCATCGCCCTGAAGCCGGAGTCGGAGGAAGCGCGCCAGACCCTGCGCGAAGTGTTGAAACATAGGCTGGCGTTGGAGCACCGGGTTCACGGCGCCATCAACGGAACCCCTACCGAGAAGACCGGCGATACAGGGTTCGCGACTTTCCTTTTTTCCAGCGGACGATGCGGCACCCAGTGGCTGGCGAAGTGTCTGAAAGAAAACTTCGCCGACCATGCCGTGGTCACACACGAGCCGCTTTTCACCTACTACCTGCCGCGCCAGCTTCTCGGGATGGAGGATCCTGCGGGGTCGGACAACGCCGAGCTGATCCTCGACCATGCCGACAGGATCGAGGAGCACCTGGGAACCATCTCGTACATCGAATGCGGCTGGCCGTGCTTCGCCGCCGTTCGGTACTTCGCCGAACGTTTCACGGGCCGCATCCGCGTCGTCCATCTGACGCGGCACCCGGTCCTGTCGGCGGCCGCGATGGTCACCCACAGTTACTACCGGTCCGGTACCGGTCACGACCAGTTGGCCGAGAGCGCTTTGGTGACGCCGTTCGACGCCGGCGCGCGGTTTCTCGGGTACGGCGATCGATGGGACGAGTACAAGCCGTTCGAGAAGTGCCTGTATCTGTGGGCGGAAGTGCACGCATTGGGCCTGCACCTGGAGGATACATTGGATGTGCCGTGGCTGCGCCTTAAGTACGAGGACCTGTTTCAAGAGGACGGCCTGGACCGGCTTCTGGATTTTCTCGACCTGCCGCGCCGGGACGCGATGACCGCGGCGCTCGATCAGTGGTTTGACGCGTACAGTTTTAAAACCACCCGTACGGTGGACGTGGAAGCGTACGCGCGCCATCCGTCCATCATGTCGGTGGCCAGGGAACTCGGCTACGAGGCCCTCGACATGGATGAAAAGGAAATCCGCCAACGCTACGAGCACGCACGGCCCTGACCGGGGCGCATCCGCGCCGTCCCCCGACCCCATTGCGGCCAAGGCGCGCCGCTAGGCCACGCGGCCTGCCGCCGGCGCCAGTTAATCCGGCCGGGCGGGAACCGGCGTCGGTCAACCCCGTATCTGGGAAGAGAATCCCGGCCATCCCCTCACCCCTTCGCGGCCAGGGCGCGGCGCACGGCTCCGCCGCGTGTAATCCGACTAGCCCGGATATTTCATGAAGGCGCTGGCGCATGGAACGCCGGGGATTGCCCTTCAACGGATGGCGCCGGTTTCCACCAAGGTCCGTTGTGTCCCGTTCACCGCTGAACGGTTTTGCGGCGGCCCTGTCCGCCCAAATCGGCGCCCGCAGCCTCAAGCCATAGCCCTGGCTATGGCTTGAGGCTTCGCCCGCCGCCTTGGACGAACATTGCTCGCCGCAATTCCCGTTCCCTTCATGAAATATCCGACTAGCCTACAGTGGGCGGCCCCGTTTCACGGTGTTCATGAGCTCCGATTTCGGAATCCCCAGTTTCTGGGCCGCCGTGTCGGCGTCCCCGAAATAGGAGCACGCGCCGGCAAGAATGCGGCCGACTTCCCAACCGACGTCCAAGGTAAGGGACGCGTCCCTGTCGTGATCCCGAAAGGCCTGGCTGGTGCGCAGATTTTCCACGTACCGGTGCGACACCCCGGCAATGGCGGCGATCTGCTTGCTGTCGCCGATGACGTGGAGCAGCCGCACGAGCACCCCGTCCACCGATCTTGATGCATTGGTGCTGGGAAACGGAATGGCGGGAACATCGACGCCGAGGAATTCGCACAGGGGCTGCCAACGGGCATCGCCGCCGCAGATGTCGATGACCAGCAGGTCGCCGGGCCGTTCGGCGAAGTGGCCGCGCACTTGGGCATCGTGACGGGCATAGGCGTCGGCAAAGCGCTCGGGATCGAAATCTATGGCCCCGTAGAGTTGCCGTTGCAGCTTGACGATGAAAGGGTTCTGCGCGAAGTGGCTCCTCTGCCGCTTGCCCCAGAAACGCCGGCACGACTCGAGCCATTCCGGAAGGTCCCGGACCGTGTAGATGAACTTGCTTCCGGGAAACCGGGAATCGAGGGACTGGAAGGAGGCGGCCACGGGCGTGTCGGTGGCCGCGTCGTGTTCCTCGATCTGCTTCATGGTGGTGGGGAAATGGACCGCGGAAAGGCCGAGGGCTTCCAGGGCCAGGGTCAGGCTCGTCGTGCCGGTCCGGCTGAGGCCGATACCGAACGTCTTTGCCCGCGTCACCGGGGCGTCCCCACCGGACGCAAGCGCGCCCGTTTTCCCTGGGTTCCGGAATCCTTCCTCCGGCGCCGCCCGCCCATCGGATCGACCATGCCCGTTTTCCCGGCCGTTGCCGCTAAAAAATAATCCTAAGACGCCCTGCCGCACGCATCGATCAGAAAACGCTCCAGCCCGCGTATCGCCTGATCGTCGTTGTAGATGGTTTTCTTGTTCGTCCGCATTTTCCCGACGATCTCGTGGCGCCACGCCGGATCGACGCCCAGGCGCACGGCGATGTCGACGTATCCATCGATATCCCGGGCGATGGTGTCCTCCACGCCCATCATCTTCAGGATCGCATAGCTGTGCCGGCTGCGCATCATGGGACCGGGAAGGGTCACCACGGGGACGTCCAGGGCCACCGTTTCCAGGGTGGTGTTGCCTCCGGACCAGCCGATGGTGTCGAGGAAAACGTCGGCGCTGGCGGTGAACCCGAGGAATTCCGACTGGCTCATCTTGGGATGGATGGTGCAGTAGTCCTTGGCATCCAGGCCGCGGCCCTGGAAGGCCCTGCTCAACCGCTTGAAGAAACTGTCGGTAACGAAAGAAGACGCATGGCCGATGAAGCGAAACCTGGCCCTCGGGGCCCGTGATGCGATCGCTGCGCATACCTCGTCGAACCGGGGCAGGATCTTGAACAGGTTCTGCGAGCACAGATAGACGACGTCATCCGGGCCGCGGGCTTCGTCGCGGCCGGCGTCCGCCGGCGGGCCCTCGTCCAAGGGCGCATAGGAGATCGAAAGGTTCGGCAGGCGGATAAGCTTCTCCGAATAATGTCCGTCCCCGTCCGCCGGTTCCATGAGGTCGCTGGTGAGGAAATAGTCCATCGTGGGCAATCCCGAGGTCACCGGATGGCCCCACGTCATGCACTGCACCGGCGCCAGTTTGAGGGCCGCGAGCAACTGGATACTCGGATGCATGCCGATATCCAGATAAATCAGGATATCCAGACGCGCCGAACGGATGGCCTGAATGGCCGCCTGGTTGGACCCCAGGTCCGCGTAAAAGAAATCCGACTTTTCCTTCAGGTCGCTCGTCGCCTGGTCGAATGTCGTGCCCGTGTGAAAGGCATGGGTCTCGAATTCGTCCCCGTTAAGGTCCGTTATCCAGCGCCCGAACAATTTGTAGATCGTGTGTCGGTACAGATGGGGAGACAGGAATCCGACCCGGATCCTGTCGCCCGGGGCGAGCGTGCGTCTCTCGGGCGGTTCGGCCAGGTCCGGATAGGCCGCACGGGCGACGCGGTGCAGCAGGGAGCCGTACCGCTTCTGTAACGCGAGGTCGTTCATGCCCTGATAATGGAGAAAGAAATTGGTCGAAGACGTGGTCGCCTTAACCGCTTCGACGATCCCGTCGCGCGACTCCAGGTCGACCAGCCGGTCAAGCTTTTCGATCCCGGCCTCCCACCGCGACCGGTGGCTTTTGATGTCTTCGTCGGAATCGTACAGGATGGGCAGGCACAGATGGGCGTTCCAGGCGGCGGCGAAGTAGCTTGGCCTGATCTCCAGCGCCCGCCGGCACCGGGCGATCGCTTCGTCCATCCTGCCCTGGCCCTTCAGCGCGATGCCCAGGTTATAATGGGTGTCCGCGTTGTCCGGATCGATCTCCAGGGCGCGCCGGTACGAAGCGAACGCGTCGTCGACCTTTCCCTGGTCGTACAACACGTTGGCGAGGTTGGCGTGCGCCGATGCGTCGTTGGGGTTGATCTTCAGGGCGCGGCGGTAGCAGGCGTTCGCCTCGTCCAGCTTTCCATGGGCCTTGTAGGCGATGCCGAGGTTGTTGTGCGCCGGCCCGTTGGCGGGGTCGGCGCGCAGGACGTCCTTGTAGATGCTTTCGGCCTCGGCCAGGCGGCCCGCCTGATGATGGGCGATGGCCACCTGCAACCGGGCCTGCAGGCCGCCGTTCGTTTTCTTTTTCGTCCTTCGCGCCGCCAGCTTCTGGCGGCGGCGGCGCTGTTTCCTGTTCATCCCGCGGCCAACGTATTCCGACCGGTTCTCAGTCCAGCCGCGACGATAGCACATTCCGGCGCCCGGCGCGGGGTAAAGGGGGCCTAGTGGCCTGGCGGCCCCTTCAATTCCACCGTGTTGCCGTCTGGATCCTGGATATACATGGACGGTCCGTTGCCTTCGGCGCCGTAGCGCTGGTGCACGTCCCCGGGGGCCACGCCCAGGCCCTCCAGGTGGCGGCGCAGGGCCGTCTCGTCGAAGGTCTCGATGCGCAGGGCCAGGTGGTCCACGTTCCTGCCGCCGGCGCCCGGCGCCGCCCCGCCCCGGCGGCCGATCTCGCCGTTGACGTCGACCAGATCGATCAACGAGCGCCCGGCGCGAAGCTGGTAAAGCCCCACGTCGTCCAGCCGCCGTTCCACGGTGCAGCCGAGCACGTCGCAATAGAAACGGATGGCGCGGGGCACGTCGGACACGCGCAGCACCACGTGGTCGATTTCCCGGATGCGGATGGTCATCCCATGCCCGCCCTTCGGTTCGTTCGCCGGGGGGGACGCTCAGCGGTGGTCGGACTTGATGATCTCGGTCATGGTCACGCCGAGGCGGTCGTCGATGACCACCACTTCGCCGCGCGCGATCAATCGGTTGTTGGCGTGCAGATCGATGGATTCGCCCACCATGCGGTCCAACTGCACCACGGCGCCGCGGCCCAGCTTCAGGAGCTGGCTCACCTTCATGGTCGCCGTACCGAGAACCGCCGTAACCTCCACCGGAACGTCGTAGACCGCGTCCGTGTCGTCGCCGGCGTCGCCGGCGGGAGCATCGTCCCCTTCCCCGGCGGCGGTGTCCCCTTCGGCCGCGGCGGGAGGAGACGCCTCCCCGCCCCCGGCGGCGTCCGCGGCGTCCGCCTGTTTCACGTCGTCGTCGTCAGCCATGATCATATCCTCGCAGTCTGAACTTAGTTACTCCCCGCCCATACGTCCATCCTCGCGTCGGTGTCCCCGCGTCTTCCGCCGGAGCCGTTAACGGCCGCGGCGCCACCGCCGCGCGCCGCGCCGGCAGCGTTCAGCTTAACGGTTGCAACTCGCCCAGCATGGTGGGAATGAGTTCGCTGACGGTGGGATGGATGTGCATGGCGCGCTGGATCACCGTGTACGGGGCCTTGGCGTACATCACGTCGATGATGCTGTGAATGACCTCGTCGCCGCCGATGCCGATGATCGCGGCGCCCAGGATGCGCTTGTTTTCGGCGTCCACCAGGATTTTCATGAAGCCCTGTGTTTCGCCGCGTTCGACGGCGCGCCCGACCCGCGTCATCGGCCGCTTGCCGATCAGCGCCTGGCGGCCCGATTCGCGTACCTGGCGTTCGGTCATGCCGACCCGCCCCAGCGGCGGGTCGATGTAGAGCGCGTAGGCGGGGATGCGGTCTCCGACCCGGCGCGGATCGTCGTCCAGCAGGTTGGCGGCGACGATCTCGTAGTCGTTGTACGAGGTGTGGGTGAAGGCGCCCTGGCCATTGCAGTCGCCGATGGCCCAGACGTGGGGCACGTTGGTGCGCAGTTGATCGTCGACCTTGATGAAGCCCCGCTCGTCGACCACGATGCCCGCGCTCTCCAGGCCAAGGTCCCCGGTATTGGGCATGCGCCCGGTGGCGACCAGGAGATGGGATGCGGCGATCTCCTTGGTAACGCCGTCGCACCGCGCGTGCACCCTGATGTCGCCGTCGGTGCCGGCGACGCGGAAGTCCGTGGCGTCGGTCAGGACGGTGATTCCTTCGTTGTCGAGAATCCCGGCCACCGCCGCGCACACGTCTTCGTCCTCGCGCATCAGGAGGCGTGGCCCCCGTTCGATGATGGTGACCTGGCTGCCGAAGCGGCGGTACATCTGGCCGAACTCGAGACCGATATAGCTGCCGCCGATGAGCACCAGGTGCCCGGGCAGGAAATCCACGTCCATCATGGTCGAGTTGTCGAAATAGGGCACGGTGTCGAGGCCCGGAATCGGCGGCGGCGCCGACCGTGCGCCGACGTTGATGAAGACCTTGTCCCCTTCCAGCACGTGGTCGCCGACGCGCACCGTCCGCGGCCCTTCGAAGGTTGCATGGCCGACGTACACGGTGCCGTTCTCCAGGCCCTTCATCCACCCCTCGACACCCTTGTTCGAGCGCTCGACGATGGCGTCCTTGCGCGCCTTCACCTTTTTCATGTCGACGCGGATGGGACCGTCGATGACGACTCCGAAATCGGCCCCCCGCCGCGCCATGTAGGCGGCCCGCGCGCTGGCCACCAGGGTCTTCGTGGGGACGCAGCCGGTGTTGACGCAGGTGCCGCCGAAACGCCGGCGCTCGATGACCGCCACGGTCATGTCTTCGGCGGACAGGCGGGCGGCCAGCGCCGGCCCCGACTGGCCGGTGCCGATGACGATCGCATTGAATTTGGTTGTCATGGGTCCCCTCCCCCATACACGCAGAAGATGGCACGAAACCACGCACGGGAATACCACGAAGACGCCAGGGTGCGCGCCGTGCGGCCGCCGTTTACCGGCGCCCCAGGCGGTCGGGGTGATCGCTGATCACGGCCTGGACGCCCCAGCCGTACAGGGTCTCGGCGCGGGCGCGCTCGTTTACCGTGAAGCAGCGCAGCGGAAACCCGGCGTCCACCACGGCGCGCGCCCGACCGGGGGTGAGCTCCCGGTGCCGGCAGTGGAGCGCCGAGCAGCCCGCCTCTTCCATCCGCCGGCGCCAGCCGCGGGGAATCCCGAACACCAGAAGGGCGCGCGGGATGTCGGGCGCCGCGTCGCGCGCCGCGGCCAGGGTTACGGGATCGAAGCTGGAGATCAGGGGTACGGGCAGGCCCGCCGGCCATTCGTCGCGCAGCAGCCCCGCAACCATGCGCCCGGTCTCGTCTTCGCGGCCCGGCGACGCCTTGATCTCGACGTTGGCGCCGAGCCCCAGCCCGGCGAGGACAGCCATCGCCTGGCGGAGCGTCGGGACGGGCTCTCCCTTGAACGCCCTTGCGTACCAGCCGCCGGCGTCGAGCGCCTGGAGGTCCGCCAGGTCCCGGTCCGCCACCGCGCCCGGCGCGCCGGTGGTGCGCTTAAGCTTGTCGTCGTGAAAGAGGACCACATGGCCATCCCGGCTCAGCTTGGTGTCGAACTCGACCCAGCGGACGCCCAGCGCCGCGGCCTTGCGGATGGAGGCGAGGGTGTTTTCCGGCGCATGGCCGCAGGCGCCCCGATGGCCGATGACCGCCGGCACGGCGGCCGGGCGCGGCTCCGTCATCGCGGCCCCATCACTCGCACGGCGTCACCTCCCCGTCCCTTTGCCGGCGCCCATCGGATTGTCGGCGCCGCCGATTCACGCTACCGTCGGGCGAGAACCGAGTCCACGGGGGAGATGCGCGATGGTGCGCTTAATCGCCGTCTTTTGCATTGCGCTCACCGGCCTGGCGACGGCGGCCGCGAACCAGGCCGGCGCCGGGCGCGGGAGCAGCTGGTGACCCTGGAGACGAGAGCGGGCGTCACCCAGAAGTTCATTCTCATCACCCCGCAAAAGCCCGTCGCCGCCTTCATCAAATCCGCGTCCAGGTAGTCCGCGGGCGGCACGAGGCTTGAATCCACGCGGGACGGCGGACCCTTAGGAGCACCCATGGCAAAGACACTGGACGAAACGGCACTTGAATACCACCGGGCACCGACGCCCGGAAAGCTCGCCGTCGTCGCCACCAAGCCGCTCGCCAACCAGCGCGACCTGGGGCTGGCCTATTCCCCCGGCGTGGCGGCGGCGTGCGAGGCCATCGTCGAGGATGCGGCGCATGCCTCGACCCTGACCGTGCGCGGCAACCTTGTCGCGGTGATCACCAACGGCACCGCCGTGCTCGGCCTGGGCACGATCGGGCCGCTCGCCGCCAAGCCGGTGATGGAAGGCAAGGCGGTCCTGTTCAAAAAGTTCGCCGGCATCGATGCCTTCGACATCGAGATCGACGAAACCGACCCCGACAAGCTGGTGGAGATCATCGCCAGCCTGGAGCCCACCTTCGGCGCCATCAACCTGGAAGACATCAAGGCCCCCGAATGCTTCGTGGTCGAGGGCAAGCTGCGGCAACGCATGAACATCCCAGTATTCCACGACGACCAGCACGGCACGGCGATCATCGTCGCCGCCGCCATGCTCAACGGTCTCCGGGTGGTCGGCAAATCCATCGGCGACGTGCGCATGGTATCGACCGGCGGCGGCGCCGCCGGCATCGCCACCCTCGACCTGCTGGTCGGCATGGGCCTGCAAAGGAAAAACATCACCCTGGTGGACCGCCTGGGCGTGGTCTACCGCGGGCGCACCGACGAGATGGACCCGCAAAAGGAGCGCTATGCGGTGGACACCGAGGCGCGCACCCTGGACGACGTGATCGGCGACGCCGACGTCTTCCTTGGCCTGTCGGCGCCCGGAATATTGACCCCCGACATGGTCGGGCGCATGGCGGAGAAGCCGATCATCCTGGCGTTGGCCAATCCGGTGCCCGAGATCCTGCCCGAGGACGTCAAGGCCGTGCGCCCCGACGCCGTGATCGCCACCGGGCGCTCGGACTATCCCAACCAGGTCAACAACGTTCTGTGCTTCCCGTTCATCTTTCGCGGCGCCCTGGACGTGGGCGCCACGACCATCAACGAGGAGATGAAGATCGCCTGCGTCAAGGCCATCGCCGACCTGGCCATGGCCGAGTCCTCGGAGATCGTGGCCCGGGCCTACGGCGGGGCGGACCTGAAATTCGGCCCCGAATACCTGATCCCCAAGCCGTTCGATCCGCGCCTCATCCTCGAGATCGCCCCGGCGGTGGCCAGGGCGGCCATGGACAGCGGGGTGGCGACCCGCCCGATCGAGGATTTCGACGCCTACCACGAGCGTTTGTGCCGCTTCGTCTTCCGCTCGGGCATGCTCATGAAACCGGTGTTCGACCAGGCCGGCCGGGACCCCCGGCGGGTGGTCTACGCGGAGGGCGAGGACGAAAGGGTCCTGCGCGCCGCCCAGGCCGTGGTCGACGATGGCCTGGCGCGGCCGATCCTGATCGGCCGCCCCGACGTGGTGGGGCGGCGGATCGAGGACCTGGGCCTGCGCATACGGCCGGGCGAGGAATTCGAACTGGTCGATCCCGAGGACGACCCCCGGCACGGCGATTACTGGCGCCTCTATCACACGCTGATGGGGCGCAAGGGGGTGTCCGCCGACGACGCCCGCACCATCGTGCGCACCAATACCACGGTGATCGCCGCGCTCATGGTCAAGCGCGGCGAAGCGGACGCCATGATCTGCGGAACGTCGCGCCGGTACGGCTGGCATCTGGGCGCCGTGCTCGACGTGATCGGCCTCAAGGAAGGGGTGGGCGGCGTTTCGGCCTTGAGCGTCCTCATCCTGGCCACGGGCACGTACTTCTTCTGCGACACCCACGTCACGCCCGATCCCACGGCCGAGGAGCTGGTGGACATGACGGTCATGGCCGCCGACGCGATCCGCCGCTTCGGCGAGGAGCCGAAGGTGGCGCTGCTGTCGCATTCCAACTTCGGCTCCGCCGACACCGCCTCGGCCAGGAAGATGCGCGCAGCCGTCGCCCTGCTCGGCGAGCGGGCGCCGGCGCTGGAGATGGAGGGCGAAATGCAGGCCGACGTGGCGCTGAACGAGGAACTGCGCGCCCGCATCTTTCCCGATTCCCGTCTCCGCGGTCAGCCCAACCTGTTCGTCTTCCCCAGCCTCGATGCCGCCAATTCCGCCTTCAACCTGGTCAAGGCGTTGGGCGACGGGCTGCCCGTCGGGCCGATCCTCCTTGGCGCGGCGGCGCCGGCGCACATCACGACGCCATCGGTGACCGCACGGGGCCTGGTCAACCTGAGCGCGCTCGCCGTCGTCGATGCCCAGCGCCACGCTGCCGAAGGCCCGGGCGCCGGCGCGGCCCCGAGGCCGTAAACGGCGGCAGGCCCTTGACTGTTACCGCGGCGCGGCCGCCGGAGTCCCCGTGAGTCCGCCGCCGGCGCCGAACCGGGCGACGGCGTTGCCGTAGGCGATCGCCCGCGCCACATCGCCGGGAAGCTGGGCGAGCCACCGGCGGTGTTCCTCGATCAGCCCGCCGTAGGTGTCCCAGCGTCCGGTCACGTAGGTGTCCGTGCCGATCATGAAGCGGTCCGGATGGCGCAGGAACAGGGCGCGCCATGCTTCGTCCATGCGACCCCCGGGGGGACCACCGGGGGGTGTCCCCCCGGGTTTTGTAACGCGGGGGGCGCCCCCGCGACCCCCGGGCGCGATGTCGGCGGCGCGGAACGACACCTCCGCCGACAGCCGGGGATAGCGCTCCAGAAGCTCGCCCACCACCTCGGGCGGCGTGCTAAACCCGGCATGGGCCCACAGGACCCTCACCTTCGCATCGATGGCGAACAGGGCGCGCACGGGAGCGGCGCCGGCGTGGACGTGGAGCACGATATCCCGCGCCACGGCGAGGGCGACGACGCGCCGGACCGGCGCGCTCCGGGCGTCGTCTTCCTCGAACAGGTGGAATTCGCCGATGCCCCGGTATATGCCCCGCCGCAGGCGTTCCTCGATGTAGGCCACGATGCCGGGGGCGCGGGTCCAGTTGCCCGCATTCACGTCGCCGTGGTAGGGGCGCAGGATCGGCACGACGCGGTCCTTGTCGTGGCGATAGAGCAGCAATGTGCCCTCGTCCGGGGTGCTGGAGACCAGGGCCCGCGCCACCCCCGCCGCGTCCAGGGTGTCCATGATGCGGCCCGGACCGTAGGGCCCCCACGCCTCCCGGCTGTAGTGCATATGGGTGTCGAAGATGGGCAGTTCCTCGGCGGCCGCGGCGGGCGGCTGCCCGAGCGCGAGTGCCATCAGGGCCAGGCCCGCGGCAAGCGGTATTCGGCGATTCATTCGGGTGTCCCTCCCGGCGCTTTTCCCGTTGGCCCGCCCGCTCAACAGGTCAGGTGCAGGGCGGCCACCACCTTTTTCTTCGGGTCCGATTGGAGTCTGTTGAATTCGGCGACGGCGTCCGGCGTGCGGGCGGCAAGGATTTCGATGCCGCGGGCGCGCGCGTGTTCCAGGGTTTCCTCGGCGATCGCCATGTTCCCGTAATAGCCGGTCCCCACCACCAGGATGTCCGGCGCCGAGTCCCACGCGTGCTCCAGGTCGTCGACCTGGAGGCGGTGCCCCTCCTTCCGCCACCACGCGCCCTCCACCCGCCCGGGGTGGATGATGACATCGCGGGTGTGGGTCTCGCCGTCGACGACGATCCTGCCGAAGTCGTACAGGGTGATCCGCATCGAACCCTCCGGGCGGCCAGACCCGCCGGCCCCCGATTATGCCGGTTTCCGGCGGCCCGCCGCCAGACAAAAAGGCGGCGGCGGTGCAATTTCCGCTGACAAGACCCGGACCGCCGGGCCACAATGGGCGCTCCTCGCCCGGGAGGCGCGGGGTTTCACTGGCGGAGCCGGGCGATGGCGATTCGCGTAACACCGCTGAGCGGGCATACGGGGGCCGAAATCTCCGGCGTCGACCTGTCCCGGCCGCTCGCCGACGCCGACTTCGCCCGCATCCGGCGGGCGCTCCTCGACCACGTGGTGTTCGTCATCTCCGGCCTGGCGCCGGAGTTCCAGGCCCTGCTCGATTTCGGCCGCCGCTTCGGCACGCTGGTGCCCCACGTCCTCACCCAGTACCACCACCCCGAGACCCCCGAGGTCTCGGTGATCTCGAACGTCGTCGACAGCGGCCAGGGACGCACCACCGGGATGCCGGCCGGGGCGTTCTGGCATTCGGACCTGTCCTACGACGTCCGTCCGTCCGACGCGACCCTGCTCTATTCGGTGGAAGTCCCCGAATCGGGGGGCGATACCCTGTTCGCCAACATGTACCGCGCCTACGAGGCCCTGCCGGAGCCGATGAAACGCCGCATCGAGGGGCTGAGCGCCGTCCACCGCTACGGCTGGAACGGGGGCGCCGCCGTCGTCGCCCTCACCGAAGAACAATCGGCGGCCCACCCGGACGTGGCCCATCCCGTCGTCCGCGTCCATCCGGAAACCGGGCGCAAGGCGCTGTTCGTCAACCCGGGCTTCACCATGAAGGTGGCCGGCATGGACGAGGACGAGGGCCGGGCCCTGCTGGAAGAGCTGTTCGACCACGCCCTGAGGCCCGAGTTCCAGTACCGCCACACATGGCGCGCCGGCCAGATCGTCGCCTGCGACAACCGGGCGTCCATGCACCGCGCCACCGGCGGCTACGGCGCCGCCCGGCGCACCCTGTGGCGGATGATCGTCGGCGGCACCGAGGCCGGGCGGGTGGCCGGGGACCTTTAAGCCACGGATGGGGAAGGCGGCGGTGGCCACGCGGCGGCGGCGGCTCCTAGTTGTTTCGTCCCACAAACAGGGGGAGGTTATGAGGCTCCCTGTCGTTGAAGGCAGAATCGCTTTCGAAGGACGGCAACCTCCATGAAGCTGAACAGCGAGCAGAAGGGCGTGGCCCGTGGGGCCGGTTTGGCGGCTGTTTTTAGCGCCGTCTTCCTGGTTGTGGGCTACCTTTGGTTTCCCTTCGAGCTGGGCTCCTTCGAAGGGCCGGCCGCACGGCTCGTCTTTGCGCTCAAGGCGGACCTCTTCGTCTTTCTTTGGCTTGTGGCGGCCGTCGGGCGCGTGGCCAATATCCGCTTCTTCTCCCCCGAGGACATTCAGGGCGGCGGTCTGACCAAGCCGAGCAAAGGCATCAAAGTCCCGCTCAGCCTCTTGCAGAACACGCAGGAGCAAGCCCTGCTGGCTGTCGGCGCTCACCTAGCGCTGGCAAGCCTGCTGGAGGGCACGGAGCTAGCCGTGATACCGCTTCTCGTGGCGCTTTTCTGTATCGGACGGGCGGCCTTTTGGTTTGGCTATGTGGGCGGAGCCGCCAGCCGTGCCTTCGGCTTCGGCACCACCTTCTACCCGACAGTGGCGGCGTACGTCCTCGCGGTCATCCTGATCTTCGTCCGTTGAGCCATTCGAAAGCGGATTGCGGCGGGACTGACGCCGGCATTGGCATATGCGTCAAGCGGCGGCGGCCGCGCCAAACCGTCCGATGGCGCGGCGCGGCGTTTCGTGCGATTGTGCGCCGGCCGATACGTCCCCAGAGGGACGTGCCGCCGTACAGGGAGGATGCCGTGGCGCGAAGCGACGATCTTCACACCCTGCCCGACGACCTGCCGGTGCCCGTCGACGACGGCCGGTGCGACCACCTGACCGGCACCGGCCTGCCTGCCGTCGCGCTCGCGTCCACCGGCGGCGGAACGGTGGACCTGTCCACGGTCCGGGGGACCGTGGTGGTCTATTGCTATCCGTGCACGGGACGCCCGGACCGGGACCCGCCCGAGGGCTGGAACGACATCCCGGGCGCCCGGGGCTGTACGCCACAGACCTGTTCGTTCCGGGACCACCACCGGGAGATCACCGACCTCGGCGCCCGGGTCTACGGCCTGAGCGCCCAGACGACGGAGTATCAAAGGGAGATGGTGGAACGGCTGCACGTGCCCTTCGAGGTGCTCAGCGACGCCGGCCTGGCGTTCGCCAAGGCCCTGGCGCTGCCCACGTTCACGGTGGCCGGGATGACCCTGATCAAGCGGCTGACCCTGATCGCCACCGCCGGGACCATCGACAAGGTCTTCTATCCGGTCTTTCCGCCGGACCGCAACGCCGGCGAGGTCATCGCGTGGTTGTCCGAGAACCGGCGCGCCTGAACCGCGAACCACAGGGAAAACGCGGGCCCGCGGGGGCCGGCTGAAAGGATCATGCGATGGAGGAAACCGGCGCCTTGGCCGGCAAGGTGGCCGTGGTCACCGGCGCGGCCCGCAACATCGGACGCGAGATCGCCCTCGCCCTGGGCGGCGAAGGGGCGGCCGTCCTGGTCAATGCATTGAGCGACGCAAGAGCCGCCGAGACGGTGGCCGGCGAAGTCACCGCCGCCGGGGGGCGGGGCCTTGCCCATCTGGCCGACGTCACCGACGAGGCGGCGGCGAACGGAATGGCCGACGCCGCCGTCCACGCCTTCGGGCGCATCGACATCCTAGTGTGCAACGCCGGCATCCGGCGCCAGCACCCCTTCACCGAGGTATCGTTCGCCGAATGGCGCGACGTGCTCGCCGTCTCCCTGGACGGCGCGTTCCTCTGCGCCAAGGCCTGCGTACCCCACATGATCGCCGCCGGCGGCGGCGCCATCATCACCCTCGGCGGCAGCACCAGCCACATGGGGACCCGCAACCGGGTCCACGTGCTGGCCGCCAAGATGGGACTGGTGGGCCTGATCCGGGGTCTGGCGGCGGAGCTGGGCGAGCACGGGATCACCGTCAACTGCGTCGCGCCCGGGCACATCGACACCGTGCGCGGGGCCTCCGCCGGGCAGCGCTCGGCGCAGACGCCCAGGCCCATAGAGCGCATGGGGCGCCCCGACGAGATCGCCGCCATGGTGCGCCACCTGTGCCTGCCCGGGGGCGCCTACATCACCGGCCAGACCATTCACGTCAACGGCGGCATGTACCTGGCCTGACCGGCGGAACGGCCCCGCCGGGCGTCGGAGGGGGAATTCGGCATGGCGTGAGGACGGCGGGGCCGGTGCTCCGCTGCGCTCCGCGGGCCGTCGCGTCGCCCGGCCGCCCGCGCCCGATCTCCCGCCGCCTGTTCGCCGCGCGGCATCCGCGGAAAGATCCGGCGCGCGGTCCACAAACGAATTCCCCGCAGGCCACGCGATCGTGAACGCGCGGGCAACGCCCGGCCGTTTACGCTATTTGGCGCTTCCGGCTTGACGCCGTGCGCGGATAGACTATTACGAGCTAATCCGCCCAGGGCCGGCAAGGCAAGAACAAGGGCCCGGGCAGAGGGGAGGTATGATTTTGTCCGAAACCCATACGGTGCCGGAGACGCCGGGTGTTGTCCTCCGCCGGTCGGGGGTCGCCGCCGTTTCAGGTGCGCGATGACCGACCGGCCCGACGTCGAGCGCTGCGACACCTTCCCCAAGCTGCTGCTGTATAACGCCGGGCGGCGTGGCGACCGGCCGGCGGTCCGCGAGAAGGACTACGGCATCTGGCAGTCCTGGACCTGGGGCACGGTGGCGGACGAGGTGCGCGCCCTTGCCTGTGGCCTGGCGGCCCTGGGCTTCAAGCCGGGGGACATGCTCGTCATCGCCGGCGACAACCGGCCGCAGCTTTACTGGGCCATGGTCGCGGCCCAGACACTGGGCGGCGTTCCCGTGCCGGTTTATCAGGATTCGGTGGCGGCGGAAATTCAGTACGTGGTGGAGCACGTGGGGGCGCGTTTCGCCGTCGTCGAGGACCAGGAGCAGGTGGACAAGCTCCTGGAGGTGAAGGACCGTTGCCCGACCCTCGAACACATCATCTTCAAAAACCCGCGCGGCTTGCGCCATTACGACCAGCCTTTCGTGCACGCCTACGCCGAGGTCCAGGAACAGGGACGCGGGTTCGACGCCGACAACCCCGATTTTTTCGAATCCGCCGTCGCCCGGGGCAAGGGCGCGGACCTCGCCATCATCCTCTATACGTCGGGCACGACGGGGCGCGCCAAGGGCGTGATGCTGAGCTTCGACAACGTGATCGTTACCGCGCGCAACGGCATCGAGCTCGAGGGCCTCACCGAAAACGAGGAGGTCCTGGCCTACCTGCCCATGGCCTGGGTCGGCGACAACCTCTTCTCCTTCGCCCAGTCCTACGTCGGCGGGTTCTGCGTCAGCTGCCCGGAAAGCGGCGATACCGTGCTCACCGATTTGCGCGAGATCGGCGTCACCTACTTCTTCGCTCCGCCGCGCATCTTCGAGAACATCCTGACCCAGGTGATGATCCGCATCGAGGACGCGGGCTGGCTCAAACGCCGGATGTTCGATTACTTCATGGGCCACGCGCGCCGGGTGGGCACGGAGATACTCGACGGCAGGCCCGTGGCGTTGACCGACCGGCTGCTCTACGGGATCGGCCGCTGGCTGGTCTACGAGCCGCTCAAGAACGTGCTCGGCTTCAGCCGCATCCGCCTCGCCTATACCGCCGGCGAGGCGATCGGGCCGGACATCTTCAACTTCTACCGCTCGCTGGGCATGAACGTGAAGCAGCTCTACGGCTCCACCGAGGCCTCCATCTTCATCACCATCCAGCCCGACGGCCAGGTCAAGCCCGACACGGTGGGGGTTCCGGCCAAGGAGGTGGAGATCCGGATCGCCGACGACGGCGAGGTGTTGTTCCGCAGTCCCGGCGTCTTCATGGGGTACTTCAAGAACGACCAGGCGACCCGGGAGACCAAGACCGGGGACGGCTGGGTCCACACCGGGGACGCCGGGTTCTTCGACGCCGACGGCCACCTGAAGATCATCGACCGGGCGAAGGACGTGGGCAAGGTCAAGGACAACACCATGTTCGCGCCCAAGTACCTGGAGAACAAGCTCAAGTTCTTTCCCTACATCAAGGAGGCGGTCACCTTCGGCGACGGGCGCGATTACGTCGCCGCCTTCGTCAATATCGACCTGGAGGCGGTCGGCGACTGGGCCGAGCGCCGCAACATGGCGTACTCGGGCTATACCGACCTCGCCGGGCAGGAGCCGGTCTACGACCTGATCCAGGAATGCGTGGAGAAGGTCAACCGGGACCTGGCGGGCGAACCCCGTCTCGCCGATTCGCAGATCAAGCGTTTCCTGATCCTGCATAAGGAACTGGACGCCGACGACGGCGAGTTCACCCGCACCCGCAAGGTGCGGCGCGCCATCGTCGCCGAAAAGTACGCCGACCTGATCGACGCCCTTTATTCCGACAAGGACCACTGCCCCATCGAGGCCGAGGTCACGTTCGAGGACGGGCGCACCGGGATCATCAACGCCGACCTGAGGATTTGGCAGGCGCCCCTATCTGACTCCCAGGCCGAAGCGGCGGCATAAGGCGCGCCCTGGATGACCACGGCAAGGAAGTTCGGCGATGTCTTGTTAGACGTGGAAGGCATCAGCATCTCGTTCGGCGGCGTCAAGGCGCTGGACAGGGTCAGCTTCGACGTCAAGGAACACGAGATCCTGGCCATCATCGGCCCCAACGGCGCCGGCAAGAGCTCGATGCTGAACTGCATCAACGGCTTCTATCACCCCCAGGAAGGGATGATCACCTTCAAGGGCGTCCCCCGCCACCAGATGCGGCCCCACGAGGCGGCGGTGCAGGGCATCGCCCGGACGTTCCAGAACATCGCCCTGTTCAAGGGCATGTCGACGCTCGACAACATCATGACCGGGCGAAACCTGAAGATGAAAAAGAACTTCCTCTGGCAGGCGCTCTACTTCGGGCCGGCAAGGGCCGAGGAGATGGAACACCGCGCGGCGGTCGAAAACGTCATCGACTTCCTGGAGATCGAGGCCATCCGCAAGACGCCGGTGGGGCGGCTTCCCTACGGCCTGCAGAAACGGGTCGAACTCGGCCGGGCGCTGGCGGCGGAACCGGACATGCTGTTGCTGGACGAGCCCATGGCCGGCATGAACCTGGAGGAAAAGCAGGACATGTGCCGGTTCATCCTCGACGTCAACGACGAGTTCGGCACCACCATCGTCCTCATCGAACACGACATGAGCGTCGTCATGGACATCTCGGACCGGGTCGTCGTCTTGGATTACGGCCGCAAGATCGCCGACGGCTCGCCCGACGAGGTGCGCGCCAACCAGGACGTCATCGACGCCTATCTGGGGGTCAGCCATGACTGATTTCGGGGGCACCGCCTAGGCCATGGATCTTTTTGACGTCCTTTTCGTGGCGCCGTTCCTGGATATGGCCGACAGCCCCGTTTTTTTCGCCGAGGTGGTCATCAGCGGGGTGTTGACCGGCGTCATGTATTCACTGGTGGCGCTCGGTTTCGTCCTCATTTTCAAGGCTTCGGGCGTTTTCAACTTCGCCCAGGGGGCCATGGTGCTGTTCGCGGCGTTGACCTTGGTCGGCTTGATGGAGCGCGGGGTGCCGGTGTTTCTGGCGCTCGTCGTTACGGCCATGGTCATGGTGGTGTTGGCGATGCTGATCGAACGGATGATGCTGCGCTACCTGATCAACCAGGAGGGCATCATCCTGTTCATGGCCACCATCGGCCTCGATTTCCTGCTCCAGGGCGTCGGGCAAATCGCCTGGGGCTCGAACGTCAAGGTATTGGACGTCGGCATCCCGAATCAATCGTTCGAGGTCGGGGGAATTCTGTTGAACCAGTTCGACCTGTTCGCCGCCGGGACCGGCGCCGTGCTGGTCACCGGGCTTGCCGTCTTTTTCCAGAAAACCACCATCGGCCGGGCGCTCCGCGCCGTCGCCGACGACCATCAGGCGGCGCTCAGCGTCGGCATCCCGTTGAAGACGATCTGGGTCATCGTGTGGTCGGTGGCCGGCATCGTGGCGCTCGTCGCCGGCATCATGTGGGGGGCCAAGTCGGGGGTCCAGTTCTCGTTGTCGCTGATCGCCTTGAAGGCGCTGCCGGTGCTGATCCTGGGCGGGTTTACCTCGGTCCCCGGCGCCATCGTCGGCGGGCTGATCATCGGCGTCGGCGAAAAGATCGCCGAAATCTACTGGGGCCCCGCCTTCGGCGGCGCCATCGAAGGCTGGTTCGCCTACATGCTGGCATTGGCGTTCCTGATGTTCAGGCCGCAGGGTCTGTTCGGCGAAAAGATCATCGAGAGGGTGTAGGGTCATGTTCTATCGCGAGGCGGGACAATTCAAAACCAGCTACGGCCAGGACCAGGCGGTCTTTCCGATCATCCAGGACCGTTGGTTCATCGCCCTGGTGCTGATCATCGCCTTCGGCGTCGTGCCCTTCGTCGCCAACGAATATTGGCTGCAGGCGGTGATCATCCCGTTCTTGATCTTCTCGCTGGCCGCCATCGGGCTCAACATGCTGACCGGATACGCCGGGCAGCTCAGCCTGGGGACCGGCGCCTTCATGGCGGTCGGCGCCTACGCCACCTACAAGATCACCACGGCGTTTCCCGGGATCGACATCTTCGTTGTCTATTTA
>JACZWD010000183.1 GCA_022572335.1 Pseudomonadota bacterium | reverse complement strand
GTCGCGATAGGCGTCAACAGAGACACCGGGACGATCGAACGCGGCAAGCATGAGCGCCGCCTCGGCGAGATCGATTCTTGAATCGTCTTCGCGGCCGACGCGGCGAAGCGCTTCCTCGACCTCGAGATCGGTTGTCACACTGTGCATCATAGGATGACTAGGTCCGTTATCACCGTGCCAGCACCGGTCGCCGTTGCCAGATTGTCACTCACGAACTTGCCAACTGCCCCGATAGCGTCGTTGACAGCCGCGGAATCCGCGCGCCAGGAGTCCTTCCCAACGCAGCGCATTTGTGGAAGAGAGCTTACCGCGCTTCGGGAAGGTAATCTATCGAGGCTTGGCGATGCCCAAGGGGGATGTCCTAGGCCTGTGCGGAAATCCCTGTTTGTCGGTACACCTCATTTGTCGCGCTAGCCCTAACTCCCGATTTCAAGCAGAGGCGGACCCGATCGCGCGCGATGTCCGCGTAGGGTCCAGGCTGTTCTCTAATTCGGGGGTTGGATGTCAAGCTCTCCGTGATGCGCCTGCCGGGTTCATTGTTCTCTCCGCAATAGGGGCTATGCCCTCTGCATGATGGCGTTGGAGGACGTTGGCGCCTGCCCTAAGAATGGTCTGCTTTGCGGGGTAGAGCGGACATCGCCACTCGCAACACCAGTTAATGAGTCCATGCCCTAGCCGCTGAGCACCGAACAGCGCCGGATGGAGCGCTCGGCGACCATGTGGTCGGTGGCGTCGCGGAACTTCTTGTAATGGGGGGTTTCGCGGTGGGCGTCCAGCGAGCCCGCCTCGGTGTATTCCTCGTAGAAGAACAGCGTATCCGCGTCGTCCTCGGAGACCAGGACGTCGAATCGGTGGCAGTCGGGCTCGTCGCGCCGCGCCGCCCGGGCGTTCTCCAGGACGTGCGCCCGGAAGTCGTCGGCGGTTCCGGGTTTCAGCTTGACGGTCACGATGATGGCGAAGTGGGGCACGATGTCCTCCCATGGCATCGGCCCGGCGGGCCCTAAGGGCCGGCGGGCCGGAGATGTTCAGAGATGTATGGACAACCTTACCCCGATTTTTAACTATGCGGACCCGGACATTTCCTTGGGGAGGAACGAATCTCATGGGGACGGTGTCGAACATCGTGCGCACCGCGGACATCTGCGACGACCACGGGGACGCCGTTTCCGTGTGCGAGCTTTCCTTCAATGATTACGCCGCGCGCAACCATTTCCACGGCGAAATCGTGACCTTCAGCACGTTCGAGGACAACACGGGGGTGCGCGCCGTGCTCGACAGGGGCGGCCGCGGCAAGGTGCTGGTCATCGACGGCCGCGGGTCTCCGCGCCGGGCGCTGTGCGGCGGCAACATCGCCGAGCAGGCCCAGAAGTGCGGCTGGGAGGGGATCGTGATCAACGGCTGCATCCGGGACGCACACGAGTTCGCCGACCTGGATTTCGGCGTCAAGGCGACCGGCACCACGCCCAGGCGCCCCAACCACGGCACCATCGCCACGGCCGACGTTGCGGTGACCTTCGGCGGCGTCATTTTCCGCCCCGGCGAATACCTGTACGCCGACGGCGACGGCGTCATCGTCTCCACGGGCCCCGTGCATGACTGAGGCGGCGGACGAATTCCAGACCCTGCACGAGATCGTCAAGCGGGCCCGCGAAAATCTTTCCCCCGAGGTGTGGGATTACGTGGCCGGCGGCACGGAGACCGAGACCACCCTGAAGCGCAACCGGCGGGCGCTGGATTCTATCGCCTTCCGGCCCCGTGTGCTGCGGGACGTGTCCGCCGTCGACTGCTCTTCCACGTTTTTAGGCGACAGGCTGCGCATTCCGGTGGTGCTGGCGCCCATCGGCTCCCTGGAGGACGTCGAGTCCGGCGGCGGCGTCACGGCGGCCAGGGCGGCCGGGGAATTCGGCGTCGCCTCCATGCTCAGTTCCGTGTGCGGCCCCGGCCTCGAGGAGGTCGCCGCCGCCGCCGACGGTCCGCTGATCTACAACCTGTATGTGCGCGGGGACGCGGACTGGGTCGCCGATCACGTACGCCGCGCCGTGGACGCCGGCTGCCGGGCCTTCTCCGTGACCGTGGATTCGGCCATCTACAGCCGCCGCGAACGGGACCTCGCCAGACGCCACAAGAGCTCCTCGCGCCGGCGGGCCACCAACATGGAATTCCAGGCCGGGCTCACCTGGGACCACGTGAAGCGGATCCGCGACGCCGTCGATATCCCCTTGATCCTGAAAGGCATCGCCACCGCCGAGGACGCGGCGATCGCGTGCGAGCATGGCGTCGACGTGATCTACGTCTCCAACCACGGCGGACGGCAACTGGATCACGGCCTGGGCGCGATCGAGATCCTGCCCGAGGTGGTCCGCGAGGCGGGCGCCAAGGCCGCGGTCGTGGTGGACGGCGGTTTCATGCGCGGCACCGACATCGTCAAGGCGATCGTCCTGGGCGCCGATGCGGTGGGCATCGGCAGGCTGCAGTGCTTCGGCATGGCGGCGGCGGGCCGGGCCGGGCTGGTGCGCGTCCTCGAGCTCCTGGAGACCGAGATCAGGGCCTGCCTCGGACTCCTTGGCGCCGACAGGTTCGGCGCCCTCGACGACTCCTGCCTGCACCCGGCGCAGCCGGTGGACAAGGCCCATGGCCTGAGCGCGTTTCCCCTGCTCGACGAGGGGTACTGACGCGGCCTCCCGCTCACGTCTTGGCGCCGCCGCGGACGAAATCGTAAATCCGGGTGAAGTCGCTTCCCGGCATCGCCGCGTCGGCCCGCCGCCACACATCCGTGACCGCCGCGCCGACGGCGGCCGGCGTGTCCTCGGCGCGGACGGTCTCCAGGTAGAGGCGCAGGTCCTTGGCCATGTGCGCCATCTGGAAGCCCGCGTCATAGGTGCCGGTCTGGATGCGGTTGGGGAACTTGTCGCTGGTCGCGCTGTTGCGCCCGGTGGAAACGTTGACTACGTCGAGCATGGTCTGCAACGGGAGACCCTGGGCGAGCCCGAAGACCATCGCCTCGGACGTCGCCGCCATCGCGGTGGCGGACAGGAAGTTGTTGATCAGCTTCATGGCCTGGCCCTGGCCGGCCCTGTCCCCCACGTGGAGCGGGTTCCCGGCCATCGCCCCGAGGACGGCGCGGTGGCTTTCCAGCAGCGCCGCCGGCCCCGCCCACATCACCGTCACCGTGCCCGCCCGCGCCCCGGCCTGGCCGCCGCTGACCGGCGCGTCCACGTAGGCGATGCCGGCCCCGGCGAGCACGGCGTGAGCCTGCCCGGCGGCGGCGATGCCGATGGTCGAGAGGTCGATGACCACAGACACGGCGCGCCCGGCCAGCGCCGCCAGCTCCCCGGCCACGGCCAGGGTGGCGGCACCGTCGGGCAGGCTCAGGAACACCGTCTCCGCCGCCCCGCCGACGTCGGCCAGGGACGCCGCGGCCGTGGCGCCGGCGGGCGTCCGGGCCTCGGTGCCGGCCTTGTCGTAGACGGTGAGGTCGAACCCGGCGGCGGCGATGTTGGCGGCCATGGGACCGCCCATGGCGCCGAGCCCGACGAAGCCGAAACGGGCCGGGCTCATGCGCCGCCGCCCGGGTCTATGCCGTCTTCGTCGAGGACTTCGCGGGCCAGCCGGAACGCCCCGACGCCGGCGGGGACGCCGCAATAGATGGTGATCTGCAGCAGGGTGTCCTTGAGTTCGTCCAGGGTGCAGCCGTTGCCCAGCGCGGCGCGGAAATGCAGCTTGAATTCAGCGGGCCGGTTGAGCGCCGAAAGCATGCACAGGTTGTTGAGGCTGCGCTGTTTCCTGCTCAGCCCGCCGCCGCCCCAGGAGGCGCCCCAGCAGTATTCGGTGACCAGCTCCTGGAATTCCCGGTTGAAGTCGTCGGCGCCCGCCAGCGCCCGCTCCACGTGTTCCTCTCCCAGGACTTCCTTGCGAATCCTGAGGCCGGTCTCGTAGCGTTCCGATGCCATGGTGATGCCCCCCTGTGATTGAACGAAGCGATTGTGCGTGCGGACGCCGGTAAATAAAGGTTCGCGCCCCGCCCGGGGTACCGCCCGGCGGTTCGTCCAAACCGGTCGTCGGAGATCGGTTGGAGCCCCTGTGGCGGGTCCGTCAGCTGCCCACGTTGGCGTTCCAGTAATCGATGCTCAGGTCCCGCATCAGCCGGTCGTGACGCAATTCCAGGCAGTGCCGGAGACTGTCGAAGCGGAACCCAACGATGGATTCCCTGCACCACTCGTATTCCGCCTTGGCGCGGGAGAGGGCCGGGCTCTCCGTCGCGTCGATCCCCTCTTCGCCGGTCACCTCCCCCCACAGGGCGGCCCGGCGCCGGGCGCCGACACGGCCTTCCCGGGGAAGCGCGTTGACCATGCGCCCGAGCAGCCCGGCGGCCCTGGCGTCGGCGCTGCCGTCGACGACGCGGGAGCCGAGGGTCCGCAACGGCCCGACGGCGCGGGCGATCTCGCCGGCCGTCAGCGGATCGGGATCGCCGTCCCGGGGCACCGGCACCAGCGATGCGTTGGCCCCCACCTCGATCCTGGCGCCGACCGCGCCAAGCGCGGCGAGGACGTCCTCGCGAAGGCGGACGGAAACGGCCGTGAACCCGCGACGCTCCACGAACACCACGTGGGGCTCGGCGGGCAGCCGGCGCTCGGCGCCGTCGGCGTCCGTCACCACCAGGGTGAAGGCGCCCGGCGCCGCCGGCGCGTACGCGGTGCCGATATCCGGCGGCGGCCGGTCGCGCTGCAGGCAAAAGGTGCTGATGTCGGCCTCGCAAACGCCGTCGGCGCAGGTCAACGGGATGCCGCCGTCGGTGGCCAGGACGGCGAGAACCTGGGGCGCGGCCCAGGCCCCGTGATGGGCGGCGGCGAGGACCAGACCGGCGGCAAACGAGAAAACAAACCCTGTGCGCATCGAACCCTCCCCTGGCGGTTAATACCAAGTGGCGCCGATCATGACCCGTAGAGCCGGCTTACCAAGGCTTTCGGCCCTAAGCGTGCGCCGTGGCGATGCGGGGCATCGCGAAGCGTGCGCGACGCCGTCCGAAAGCCTTGGTAAGCCGCCGTTGCGGTCGCGTAGGCGGCCCGTCGGAGGGCGTCGAAAAGGTTTGACGATGCGCCGCATCGCCTGCCACTTTCCTCCTGCCCGACGAGCCGCCTACGCG
>JACZWD010000182.1 GCA_022572335.1 Pseudomonadota bacterium | reverse complement strand
GTGAAACGATTCCAGTGACGGTGATAATTGTGTACCGTCGGAGCCGATTTGACGATTTTCTGGGAAATGTCGGTTAAGGTTGCCCTGCTGGGGTTCACATCGAAGGGGGAGGAAAAAATGCAATACATGCTAAGCAGGAGCTTGAATTACCCACGCGTGATTGCCCTGTCGCTCGGGTTGGTTTTGGTGTCCGGCTGTGAATACATGTCCGTGAAGGGCAAGAGAACGGCCGACATGAACCAGTCACATGTCCACATCGGCCACGTCATGACGGGCTGGAAGGACACGCCCGAGAAATGGGGATTGCTTCCGACGGCCATCGCCGAAGCCAAGGTCGCCGCGAAACACGCCGGTTTTGCCGCCAGCAAACCGGCCGACCTGGCGTGGATGAAGACCCATATCGGCCACGTCCTGCACGCGGTCGACCCGAGCGTCGAGCCCAAGGGTCCGGGTCTCGGTTACGGCGTGATCAAGGGCGCAGGGGGCGCCGCCAAGCACGTCGGGTTCGCGGCCAAGAGCGAGGGCGCCAGCAAGAACGTGAAGACCCATGCCGTGCACGTCGAAACCAGTGCCAAGAACCTCGTTACCTGGGGCAAACTCATCGTTCGCCTGGGCAAGAAGGTGAAGGCGGCGAAAACCGCCGATCAAGCGGCGCCGACGGTCAAGAAGATCAAGCAGTTGGCGACCCGTCTGATCGCCGGCGAGGACGTCAACGGAGACGGCAATATCACCTGGCAGGCCAGCGAAGGCGGCCTCAAGGAAGCGGAAAAACACATGGGTTTCATGACGAAGGGCGAATACCTTACGTTCTGAGCATTCGTCGCCAAGAAATTCGGTGGAAAAGGGGGCGTCGCCGGTAAGGAGTTCACTCCGGCGGACGTCCTTTGTTCCGCTCGGATCGCGTCATCTCTGGAACTGGCCCGAATGTCGGCTCCGGGTCAGCGGCGGACGTGCCGGCAACCCCGCTGCGATGTCTGTTGAAGGCCAAAAGCCGAAGGTCTCGATGCCGGCGAATGAATCCGTCTACCGTATGGTCGCTATGTCACGTTCCAGCTGGCGGAGGTCGCTGTGCCCCGGTCTCGATCCGGAGAAAGTGGAGCAGCCGGTGAAGCCGTCGACCGACAAGTACTGCTCGGCCACCATCCCGCTGGGCAAGACCGCGGACATCACCCACGACGACGAGGTCGTCGATACCGGCGGCGCCGGTGCTTGAAGCCGCCTTCTTGTTGAACGGGCGCCGAGCGCGTACCATTCCCGGTCAGACGATAACCATGGCCGGGCACGCGAAATTTTGGCACCGGAGACGACGGCGGGGAAAATGCGGGCTCGCGACACCGAGACGTCCTTGAAGGTCTATTGGCAGCCCGGCTGCTCGAGTTGCCTGAAGACCAAGGAGTTCCTGCTTGCCAACGGTGTTGAATTCGAGTCCATCAACGTCATCGAAGACGAAAACGGCTACAAGGAACTGGCGGCACTGGGACTCAAGCTGGTGCCCATCGTCGCCCGCGGCAAGGACTGGGCCAACGGCGCCGTCTTCCGCGACGTCGCCCGCGTCGCCGGCTTCGAGTGGCACAGCCACGACATGCTGTCGCCCGAAGAGATGGTGGACCGGATCGACGGCATCCTGGCCGGCGCCCGGCGCCTCGCCGTCCAGATCCCCGAAGACCGTCTCGACGACATGCTGTCGGGCCGGCCCCGGTCTTACCGGCAACTGGCGTACCACGTCTTCAACATCGTGGAAGTCTTCCTCGACCGGGTCGAGCGGGACGCGCCTTTTACCTACGAAGCGCTGCTCAGCATCCTTCCCGACGGCATGGACACCCTGCAGGACCTCCTGGACTACGCCGGCGGCATACAAGAGCGCTTCCGACGCTGGTGGGAGACGGCCGGCCGCGATACCGACTTCGACCAGCCGGGCAAGGTCTATTACGGCGACGTGACGCTGCTGGAAGTGCTGGAGCGCACCGGCTGGCACTCGGGCCAGCACACGCGGCAGTTGGCGCTGGTCGTGGAATCCTTGGGCCTTGAGCCCGACGGGCCGCTCACCGACGCCGATTTCGCCGGCCTGCCGATGCCCAACGAAGTGTGGGACAACGAAAAGACGTTCGACTGATCGCCGTTGCCCCGAAGGCCGACTTGGCGGCCGGCGTCTTCGTCGGCCGCACCGCCAACGAGGATCGGGTCAAGAGCCTGGACCTGTCCGGGTACACGGTGCTGGCTTTCGCCATGCACGGCCTGCTCCGCAGGCAATTCCAACAAACAGCGTAATCCAACGCATGTCCGCTCATTGCCGAAAGCGGACCTAAGGATGAGGGTTGGAAGTCCGAAATCTTCCAAAAATGGGCTGTACGGCCCTCCCCTGAAACCGGCTATTCGGGCCTTATACCAAGGGTCGCCGCGGTCCACCGACGCGGTGTCGGCCTGTACCGAAAACAGGTCGTTTCCGCACACCCGACGTCGCGCACATTTCATCGGTTCGCCGGGTTTTCCTTGGCGCGCTTGGCCCGGATCGCCTTGGCGCGGGCCTCCAGCTTCACGGCTTCCGAGCCCCGTCCAGTCTCCCTGAGCAGGCCGGAATAGTTCTCCAGGCTCACGGCCACGTTGGGGTGCTCCGCGCCCAGGACCTTCTCGAAGATCGCCAGCGCCCGCTTATAAAGCGGCTCGGCCTCCGCGTACCGGCCCTGGGACTGGTAGAGCAGTGCCAGGTCGTTCAGGTCGGTGGCCATGCCCGGGGGCTCCGCGCCCAAAGCCTTCTCGTCGAGCGCCAGCGACCGTTTGTAGAGCGGCTCGGCCTCGGCGTACCGGCCTTGGAGGCGGTAGAGCGCCGCCAGGTTGTTGAGGCTCGTGGCCACGTCCGGGTGCTCCGCGCCCAGGGCCTTCTCCCGGACCGCCAGCGACCGCTCATAAATTGGCTCGGCCTCCGCGTACCGGCCCTGGTCCTGGTAGAGCAGTGCCAGGTTGTTGAGCAAATTCGCCGCCGACGGATGCTCCGGCCCATATTCCCGTAGACCGAGTTCGAGCGCCTTCTTCCAAAACGGGAGCGCCTCGTCGTAGCGCCTTGCCTGATACAATGCCTCGCCCTGCTGGTAGGCCTCCATGAGTGCAGCCGACTGGGCGCGGAGCCCGACAGGCCAAACGTACAAGCCAATCAAAACCAGAAGGAATGCGAGTTTTTTCATATGGCATCGTCCCCCCTTCGACGGGAAGTATGCGCGGAAGGAACAGCAACACCCTTTATGAGGGGCACGCCTTAAGCGGCGTCCGTATCCGCCTCCTCGTCTTCGGCGGCGGCCCGGGCGAGGCGCGGCAGGACGGTCCTTTCCGCCCTCAGCAGGTCGCTCGGGAAGTCGATCTCGATCCACGGAAGCCCCGTGATGTCCTCGTAGGCGAAGGTCCCGGGCGGCTCGCTGAGAAGCACGTCCCGCATCGCCACCTCGTAGGTGAGGTGGGACCGGCCGTCGTCGATGATGGCCTCGGCGGCGTCCGCCACCCGCCCGGCGATGGTGGGCGACATGCGCATGAAGCCCGGCCACTCGCCGACAAGGTCGAAGTCGCCCTCGATGTTCTTGCCGAAATCGACCGGCGCGCCGTCGCGGATACACAGGCGCACCGGGTCCTCGCCGGACTCCAGGCCGCGGTCGAGCAGGAAGCAGTTGGCGTGGGGCGATTGGATCAGGCGCTCGAGAACGCGCCGGTGGTACAGCACGTCCGCATCCATGAACAGGATGTCGGCGCCGCCGCGCAGAACCTCGCGCGCCGTCCACAGGGAAATTACGGGACCGCCCTCGAACTCGGGATTGAATATGGCGCGCACGTAGTCCCGGGCGCCCACGGCCTCCACCTCGGCCATGAGTTCTTCCTTGCGATAGCCGACCACCAGAACCAGCCGGTCGACGCCTTTTTCGCGCAGGATCTCGATGTGCCGGTGCAGCAGGGACTTGCCGTCGAACCGGAGCAAGGCCTTCGACGGCTCCGAATGATTCGCGCCAAAAAGGCGCTTCCCCACGCCCGCCGCCAGCATCACCGCTATCATATTTTCCCCACCCTTTGTCGGCGGATGCCGCCGTGCCGGCGTCACCGCCGGGCGACGGCATCCTTCGCATATTCATTGCACGCGCGAACCCGCCGGCCGAGCGCCGCGACAGTCATAATGGGCGCCGCCGGATCAGGCAAGGGCGGCGGCGGGGCCGATCAGGAGCAGTACCCGTTCCGGTGGAACCACTGGACCGCATCGACCAGGGCCTCGCGGGCGGGCCGGGGCCGGTAGCCGAGCGCGTGGCCGGCCTTGTCCCAGGAGAAGAACATCTTTTTCCTGGCCATGCGCAGGCCGTCCACGGTGACGAAGGGCTCGCCGCCGCCGGTCAGGCGCGTCCACGCCTCGGCCGCGTAGGCCACCGGCAGGATCAGGCCATGGGGGATGCGCAGGCGGGGCGCCTTCAGGCCGGTGATGTCCGCGATGTCTTCGAGGATGTCCTTCAGGGTCATGTTCTCGCCGCCCAGCACGTAGCGTTCCCCCACCGTGCCCTTGTCGAAGGCCAGCAGGTGCCCGGCCGCCACGTCGTCCACGTGGACCAGGTTGAGCCCGGTGTCGACGTAGGCCGGCATGCGCCCGGTGGCGGCCTCGACGATCATGCGCCCCGTGGGCGTCGGCTTCACGTCGCGCGGGCCCACGGGCGTGGACGGATTGACGATCACCACCGGCAGTCCCTGGTCCGCCACCAGACGGCGCACCTCCGCCTCGGCCATGAACTTGGACTGCTTGTACGGGCCGATCATGTCCTCATAGGCCACCGGCGTATCCTCGTCGGCGGCAGCGCCGCCCGGCCGCAGCCCCAGGGTGGCCACGCTGCTGGTGTAGACCATGCGGGCGACGCCGGCCTCGGCGGCGGCGACCAGGATGTTTCGCGTGCCGTCCACGTTGGCCTTGAACATGGGCGCCGGATCGCGCACCCAAAGGCGGTAGTCGGCGGCCACGTGGAAGAGGCCCGTGCACCCCTTCACGGCGGGCGCCAGCGACGCCGGGTCGGTCACGTCGCCGACGGCCACCTCGACGGCGACGACAACTGCCCGCTTGTCGTCAATGGGGATCAGGCGGACGTGGACGGCGACGGCATCGGAGACGCGTGCGACATCGACAGTGACAACGACGGCATCCCCGACCCCAACGATCCCTGCCCGAACGACCCGGACAATGATGCCGACGGCGACGGCGTCTGCGGCAACGTGGACAACTGTCCCACGGACGCGAATGCC
>JACZWD010000181.1 GCA_022572335.1 Pseudomonadota bacterium | reverse complement strand
TCGCGTATGCGGCCCGTCGGAGGGCGTCGAAAAGTTTTGACGATGCGCCGCATCGCCTGCAACTTTCCTCCTGCCCGACGAGCCGCCTACGCGATCTCTATGAGTCATGATCAGCTTCCCTTGGTATCAAGCCATAGCCCCGGCTATGCCTTTCGGCTTCGCACGCCACCGTGGACGAACATTGCTCGCCGCAATTCCCGTTCCCTTCATGAAAAATCCGGGTTAGCGGTATTTCTTGAAGACATCGCCGACCGCTCTCGCCGGTTTTTTGACGTCCCTCTTGGCAATCTTCTTGCTCTTGCCCAGCCGCCATCCGAGAAGGGTATTTTCGCCGACGGCCTCGTACGCCGGGCGGGTTCCCCCGGCGGCGTGGACGGCGATCACCACGTCCGATTCGATGGCCGCGGTGATCGCCTCGTGGAGCAGCCCGTCAACGGTTGTCAGATCCAGTTGCCGGTTCACCATCCTGATGGGATGGGCAAAGAGGACCCGGTTGACGGCGTCGCGAATGCGCGGCTCCCGTTGACAGACCGTGTCCCCGTCATCCTCCCGGCGAATGTCCCGAAAGGTTGCGATGGCGGCGGTCACCGTCCGTCCTCTCTGACGACGGGAACGGAGAACGGAAACATCTGATTGGAAAAAGACCCCTCGCCGGCCCGCGCCGACGGAATGGCGAACAGCAGGGCCGTCAATACGAGGACCATGGCGTTGTGCATCGCCCGCCTCCGGTCATGGGGGCCGCCCCTTTTGTCCGGCGTCCCCCACCCCGGCGGCGACGCATCATCCCACGGGAGTGGTAAACATTTCTTAAATTTCGGACGCTCACGGAGCCTCGACGGGGACGCGGGGAACGGCACCCGGTGGCGGGGAATCCCGACCTGGGCTAAAGTCCCCGGGGAGACAAGGGGGGTCGACCCGAAATGACGCCGTTTCCACGGCTGCTTGCTCTCAGCACCGCCGTTCCGCCCTACCGGTTGCGTCAGGCCGACGTGGTCGCCCAGGCGCACGGCCTTTTCGCCGGCGGCCCCCCGCGAGACCTGGAGCGCCTGCTGCCCGTCTACCTCAACGCCGGGATTGAAACCCGGTATTCCTGTGTTCCCCTGGAATGGTACACGCGGCCCCACGGCTGGGCCGAGAAGAACCGCCTGTACCTGGAGAACGCCGTCGCCCTGATCGAGAAGGCGACCCTGGACTGCCTGGCCCGGGCCGGCCTGGGCGTTGGCGACGTGGACATGGTGGTTTCGGTCTCCACCTCGGGCATCGCCACCCCCAGCCTGGACGCCCTTCTCGTCGAACGCCTGGACATGCGCCGCGACGTGCAGCGGCTGCCGGTCTTCGGGCTGGGGTGCGCCGGGGGCGTTCTCGGGCTGGCGCGCGCCGCCGCCATGGCCCAGGCGTCGCCCGGCGCAACCGTGCTGTTCGTGGTCGTCGAGTTGTGCGCCCTGACCTTCCGCCACACCGATCAGTCCAAAAGCAACATCATCGCCACGGCCCTGTTCGGGGACGGCGCCGCGGCCGCCCTGGTGAGCTGCGCCGGCGACGGTCCGGCCCTGACGATCTGGGGCGAGCACACCTGGCCCCGGTCCCTCGACATCATGGGCTGGCGGGTCGAGGACGACGGTTTGGGAGTCCTGTTCTCGCGCAACATCCCCGCCATCATCCGTGCCGATATGCGCGCCATCCTCGACGGGTTCCTGGAACGTCACGGACTGACCCTCGCCGATATCGACCGCTTCGTGTTCCATCCCGGAGGCGCCAAGGTCGTCGGCGCCCTGGAAGAGGCCCTGGAGCTCCCCCCGGGCGGGCTTGGTATTTCCCGCGCCGTTCTCAGGGACTACGGCAACATGTCGGCCGCCACCGTCATGTTCGTGCTCGAACGGGCGCTGGAGGCGCGGCAAAGCGGGCGCTATCTGCTGTCCGCCGTGGGGCCGGGATTCAGCGCCGGGTTTATGATCGTGGAGGCCCGGTGACCGCCCATGACGTGATCGTCGGGCTGGTCGCCCTGCAACGGCTCGGGGAACTGCTCTACGCCCGGGCCAACAGTCGACGCCTTTTGGCCCGGGGCGGCGTCGAGGCCGGCGCCGGCCATTACCCGTTGGTCGTCCTGCTGCACGGCGCCTGGTTGATCGCCCTCGCCGTCGCCGTACCCCGCGACGCCCCGGTCGACCCGGGCTTCCTCGCCGTGTTCCTGGTCTTGCAGGGGGGACGCCTGTGGGTGATGAAAAGCCTGGGCCGGTACTGGACGACGCGCATCATCACCGTGCCCGGCGCACCCGTCATCACAAGCGGGCCGTATCGCTTCGTGCGCCATCCCAACTACTGGGTGGTGGCCGGCGAGATCGCCGTCCTGCCGCTGGTCTTCGGGGCCTGGCAAATCGCCGCCCTGTTCTCCCTCGCCAACCTGGTTCTGCTGCGCCACCGCATCCGCATCGAAGACCAGGCCCTCGCGCCAAGGCGTGGCGAGTGACCGGTCGGGCGGCGCGAGGCACGGAGGCTCCCCTCGGTTGCCCGGCACGGGGAATCCCCCTAACGTTGAGGGCGGGCGGTCCGGCCGGCCGCCCACGGATTATGCCGAACCCCGTGTGAGCCATGAAGCGCAAACGTCGCCGGAAAAAAGTGCGGCAGGAAACCCAGGGAACCGCGGCCGGCCCGTCCCCGGCGGCGGCAGGCCGGGACGCGCCTTCGCCCGCCGATGCGCGCCTGCAACGGGCGATCGAGGAATTCCAGGGCGGCCGCGTGGACCAGGCGCTGCGGGTATGCCAGGAAATCCTCATCGCCGAGCCGGGCCATGTGGACGCGCTGAACCTCGCGGCGACGATCACCTACCAGATGGGCGACAGCGAGCGGACGATCAGCCTTCTCAAGGCGGTGGCCGCCGTGCAGCCCAACAACGCCGAGGCCCACACCAGCCTGGGCGACGTGCTGCGGTGGATGCAGCGGTCAGAAGAGGCCGTGGCCGCATACCGCCGCGCCCTGGAGATCGCGCCCGGCCTCGCCGAGACGCACCACAGCCTCGGCCTTGCCGAGGAGCGGCTGGGCAGGTTCGACGAAGCCGGGGCCGCCTACCGGCGCACCCTGGAGATACGGCCCGATCACGCGGAAGCGCACAACAACTACGGCGCCATCCTGCAGGCCGACGGCAAGCCGGACGAGGCCGCCGCCGCGTACCGGCGCGCCCTCGGGATCGACCCCGCTCTGGTCAAGGCGCACTACAACCTCGCCCACGTGCTGATCGGACAAGGCGCCCACCGCGCCGCGCTGGACGCCTGCGAGGCGTGTCTCGAGGTGGACCCGGGCAACACCAATGCCCTGGCGATCAAGGCCGCCGCCCTCGACGAGATGGGCGACCGCAACGGGGCGCGCTACCTGATCGACTTCGACCGTTTCATCCGGCCCACGCAATTCGACGCGCCGGCCGGGTTCGACACCCTGGCCGACTTCAACGGGGCCCTGGCCCGCCACATTGTCGAGCACCCCCTTCAGGTCCCCGATTCGGCCGGTTCCGTGACCCGCCTCGGCGCCATACCCGGCGGCCACCTGGGCGGGCTGCTCAGCGAGCCGAAAGGGCCCATGGCCGCCTTCGAAGAGATGGTCGAAGACGCCGTCCGGGAGTACCGGCACGCCCAGCCGGTGGATGCGGCCCATCCCTTCCTCGCCAACCCTCCCCCACGATGGAGCCTGCAGATCTGGGGCAACGTCTACAACAGGACCGGAGTCCAGCAACCCCATATCCATCCCGGCTGGTTGAGCGGCGTCTATTACGTCCGGGTCCCCGCTGAAACCCGCGACCCCGACAGACACCAGGCCGGCTGGATCGGCTTCGGCCGGCTGCCGCCCAATTTCCGCTGCGAGGTGGAGCCCGAAACGAGGGCCCTCCGGCCCGAGGAAGGTCTGATGGTCCTGTTCCCGTCCTACTTCTACCACCACACCATGCCGTCGGAGAGCGCCGACACGCGCATCAGCATCGCCTTCGACGTCCAGGCGGAAGACTGATATGAGGGCTCGGCATGAACCGCGAGCCATGAACCGCAAGCAACGGTGTCAGGCCGCTCAGTAGCCGAGCGCGCAGCCGTCCTTGCGCGGGTCCGATCCGCCGGTCAGGGTGCCGCGCTCCCAGTCGATCCAGATCGCCTGCGCCCCGCCGATCGGCTTTTCCGACGGTCCGGTCCTGTGCCCGAGCCCCTCGAGCCCTTCGACGACGGCCCTGGGCACGCCGCTTTCCACCTCCACCACCCCTTCCGCGGTGGGGAAGACGCGGGGCAGGTCGATGGCCTCCTGCACGTCGAGGCCGAAATCGAGCAGGTTGACCAGGAAGTGGGCGTGGCCGGCGGCCTGGTACTGGCCGCCCATGACGCCAAACGGCATCACCGCACGGCCGTCCCTGGACAGCAGGCCGGGAATGATGGTGTGCAGGGGGCGCTTGCCCGGCGCGATGCAGTTGGGATGACCGGGTTCGAGGACGAACCCGGCGCCCCGGTTCTGCAGGAGCACGCCGGTCTTCGGGCTCACCAGCCCGCTGCCGAAGCCCTTGAAAATCGAGTTGATGAAGCTGACGGCGTTGCGGTCCCGGTCCACCACGCACAGATAGACGGTATCCTCGTGGGCCGGAAAATCGGGCGGCGGCGGCGTGTCCATGGCCCGGTCGCGCCGGATGGAGGCGCGCAAGCCCGAGGCGTGCCCGGCCGACAGCAGGCGGCCGACCGGCACCTGGGCCATCGCCGGATCGGCGAGCACGGCGTCGCGGTCTCCGTAGGCCAGCCGCGTCGCCTCGATCTCCAGGTGCAGGCGCTCCACCGACAGCGGCTCCATCTCGTCCAGGGCGAACCCGGACAGGATGTTGAGGATTTCGAGGGCGACGACGCCCTGGCCGTTGGGCGGGCACTCGTGGACGTCGTAACCGCGGTACGATGTCTTGATCGGCGCCACGTATTCGCCCCGGGCTTCGGCGAAGTCGTCGAGGCTGTGCAGTCCGCCGAGGCTGTTCAGGTGCTTAACGATGTCCTCGGCGACGGGGCCCCTGTAGAAGGCGTCGCGCCCCCCTTCGGCGATGCGGCCCAGGGTTTCGGCGAGCTCCGGCTGGCGGTGCAGGTCGCCGGCCTCAGGCGGCTTGCCGCCGGGCAGGAAGATGCGGGCCGCGGTGGGGTCGCGGCGCAAGGTGTCGGCGAAGAGTCGCCAGTCGAAGGCGACGCGCCCATGAACGGCATAACCGTCGCGGGCACACGCGATGGCCGGCTGGAGCAGGTCACCCAGGCTC
>JACZWD010000180.1 GCA_022572335.1 Pseudomonadota bacterium | reverse complement strand
ACATCACAGTGCAAATATGTGTAATAAAGAAATAAAACAGGATGTACAAAATTTCCTAGAATAATTCACCGATTTATTGCCCCGGCATACCTCAAATGGGGGATGCGGCTCCTGTGGCCTTCTGGCTAATATTCTTGCAACGCCCGATGAAACGGGGGCTGTGACTTCATTACAGCCCCTGTTCATCGTTTTAACTTTAAGTCAGGGGGTTAGGGGTTGCGGGAAATCGGCAAATTTACCGGTCACGGCGCCACCGGGCCAGGGGTCCGGCGCGGCGCCCTGTGGATGGGGCTGTTCGCGTTCGCCGCCGGTCTCGTCACGGCGTCCCCGGGCGCCGCCGGGGTGTCGGACGAGATCGAATGCCTGGCCCTGAACATCTACTTCGAGGCCCGGAGCGAACCGGACGCGGGGCGCCTGGCGGTGGGACACGTGGTGATGAACCGGGTGTCCGATCGCCGCTATCCCGGGAAGGTGTGCGCGGTGGTGCGCCAGGGGGGCGAAAAGGTCCGCAACCGCTGCCAGTTCTCCTGGTGGTGCGACGGCCGCAGCGACCGGCCCAAGGATGAGCACGCCTGGAAGAAAAGCAAGGCGATCGCCACGCGCATCTATTGGGGCCTCTCCGAGGACATAACCGAGGGCGCCCTTTGGTATCACGCGGTCTATGTCCGGCCGGCGTGGAGGAAGGTTCTGGTGCCCGCCCGAACCATCGGCCGGCACATCTTTTATCGCGACGCAGCCTCCGTGCAGGCGGCGGCGCGTACCGGGGAAGACACCGGGAATGTGGTCCTGCCCGCGGACAAGGCTTCCATCCTCGAGGTCGCGGGCGCCGAGCCGGCATCGGAAACGAACGCCGCCGCGGTGAAGACCGGCCCGTCTGTCTGGCTGCGCATTATGGCAACCGTCAAGGGGCTGCTGCCGAAGGACTGAGCCGCCCGCCCGGCGCCGCGAAGGGGTGCGCGTCACCGGCGGCCGGGAGGTGAGGGGCGGCCCGGAGACGTTGCTTTCCCCCCATCAATCTGGGAAAATTCGGCCGGGCAGGGAATTCCTTCCGGACATGTCGGTGGAACCCCGCCCGCGCCGCTGGCCATTCGGCGGCGGCCTCCCTTCGCCCGCCGGAGCGGGCTTCGCGAAGGCGGGGCGCGGGTTCGGCCTTGACCGGAGGCGCCGGATCACCACATGGCAGCGAGGGAGTGGGGCCTGCGTGGCCCGGTGGAGCGGCGATGAGGGACGGAGGATGCGCGTGAAAAGGGGCAAACCGTTCAGCGTGGTTGGGGGCAAGGGTGGCGCGCCCGCCGCCGGCGGGCGCCGGGCGGCCCGCCCGCGCCGAGGCGGAAGAGGCGGTGCGTACCCTCATCCGCTGGGCCGGCGACGATGCCGGGCGCGAGGGCCTGCGCGACACCCCGGCCCGGGTGGTGCGGGCCTACGAGGAATTTTTCAGCGGTTACGATATGGACCCGGTGGACATTCTCAAGCGTACGTTCGAGGAGACCGAGGGCTACGACGAGATGGTGGTGCTGCGCGATATCCGGTTTGAATCCCACTGCGAGCACCACATGGCGCCGATGATCGGCAAGGCCCACGTGGGCTACCTGCCGCGCCGGCGGATCGTCGGCATCAGCAAGCTGGCGCGCCTGGTCGAGGCCTTCGGGCGCCGCCTGCAGATCCAGGAGAAGATGACGGCCCAGATCGCCAACGTGATCGACGAGGTGCTGCAGCCCGAAGGGGTCGCCGTGGTGATCGAGGCGGCGCACCAGTGCATGACGACGCGCGGCGTCCACAAGCCCGGCGCGGTGATGGGGACCAGCCGCATGCTGGGCGCGTTCCGCGACAACCCATCGACGCGGCGCGAGTTCCTGGCCATGATCGGCAACCCGGCGGGCGGGCAAATCCACTTCGTTTAGGGGCATGTAGCACCGATCCCCGGTCGGCCTGGGCCGCTTGGCCCGGGCGCCGCCGGGCCGCGCCCGCGTCTGGCCCGGCCAGGGGTTTGGTTTTATGATCGCCGGGCCCTATTCCAATATTCAATGATATTGGGCCGTGCCATGGCCGGACCGATACACGTCGCGGAATGCGGTTACCTGGATCCCGTGGCCGCGTTTGCCCCGTTCGCGGCGGAGCCGTTCGCCCTGCTTTTCGACTCGGCCCTCAAGGACCCCGACCACGGGCGGTACGCCTTCATCGCCGCCGACCCCTTCCTCACGCTGGTGGCGAAGGATGGAGAGATACGCCTGGGCGACCGATGCTTCTCGGGCGACCCGTTCCTGGCCCTTGGCGAAGAGTTGGCCCGTTACCCTCAGCAAAGCCTGCGCGACGTTCCGCCGTTCCAGGGCGGGGCGGCGGGATTTTTCGGCTACGACCTGTGCCATCACCTGGAGACGCTGCCGGCGCCACCACCGGAGAAAGACGACGTGGCGTTCCCCGACATGGCCCTCGGGTTCTACGACGTGGTCGCCGCCTTCGACCTTTGGCAACGGCGCGCCTGGATCATCTCCACCGGGCACCCGGAACGGGACCCCGCCGAGCGCGCCGCCCGCGCCGCCGGGCGCGCGCGCGCCTTCCGGGCGAGGCTTGAAGGCGCCGCTTCGCCGAAGCCTCCGGCGGTGACCGGATTTCCGGTTTCCTGGGAATCGAACTTCACCCGCGAATCCTACCAGGCGTGCGTGGCCAGGGTCGTCGACTACATCTGGGCCGGCGACATATTCCAGGCGAACCTGTCCCAGCGTTTCCTCGCCCGCCTGCCGGAAAATTTCGACCCGTTCGCGCTCTATTGCCGGCTGCGCGCGGTGAACCCGGCGCCGTTCGCCGCCTACCTTAATTTCGGCGATGTGGTCCTCGCGTCGAGCTCGCCCGAGCGCTTCCTGCGGGTGCGCGGCGACAGGGTCGAGACGCGCCCGATCAAGGGCACCCGGCCGCGCGGCAATGCGCCGGCCGAGGACGCCGCATTGGCCGAGGTGCTGCGCGAGAGCGCCAAGGACCGCAGCGAAAACGTCATGATCGTCGATCTCCTGCGCAACGATCTGTCGCGGGTGTGCCGCGACCACAGCGTCCATGTGCCCGAGCTTTGCGTCCTCGAAAGCTTTGCCACCGTGCATCACCTGGTGTCCACGGTGACCGGGCGCCTGCGGGAAGGCATGACCGCGGTGGACCTTCTGCGCGCCGCCTTCCCCGGCGGGTCGATCACCGGGGCGCCGAAGGTGCGGGCGATGGAGATCATCGCCGAGCTCGAGCCGACCCGGCGCGGCCCGTACTGCGGATGCATCGGGTATCTCGGCTTCGACGGGGCGATGGACACCAACATCACCATCCGCACCCTCGCCTTCAAGGACCGGACCGCCGTGTTCCAGGCCGGCGGCGGCATCGTCGCCGACTCCGATCCCGCCCTCGAATACGGCGAAACCCTGGACAAGGCGAAGGCGCTGTTCGCCTGTTTCGAAGCGCCCGTATCGGACCGCGCGGTATGATCCTGCTCATCGACAACTACGATTCCTTCGTCCACAACCTGGCCCGGTATGTCGGCGAACTGGGACGCGACCGCCGGGTGGTGCGCAACGACGCCATCACCATCGACGAGATTTCGGCAGCCGAGCCGCAAGCCATCATCATCTCGCCGGGGCCGTGCACGCCCAACGAGGCGGGGATTTCGCTCGACGTGGTGCGCCAACTGGGGGCCCGCGCGCCCATCCTCGGCGTCTGCCTCGGCCATCAGTGCATCGGCCAGGTCTACGGCGGAGAGGTAAAGCGCGCCCAACGGCCGGTCCACGGCTCTACGTCGCTCATCCATCACAACGGGGAAAGCCTGTTCGAAGGCCTGCCCAATCCCTTGCGGGCGGCGCGCTACCATTCCCTGATCGTGGAATTGCCCGACGACAGCGAGCTCGACGTCACCGCCACCAGCGAGAACGGAGAGATCATGGCCGTCGCCCATCGCCGCCATCCGGTCTTCGGCGTGCAGTTTCACCCCGAATCCGTATTGACCGAGCACGGCCACGCCCAGCTGGCGAATTTCTTCAGGTTCACCGATCATTGGCATTGGTCGAGGACCCGCCGGTGATCCTGTGCGTGGGCGGTGTCCCTGGCGGCGCGCGGGATTTCCGCGTGCCGGTCGGGCCCGCTGCAAGCGCGTTCAGGGCCAAGGGGGGGGAAGTCGGGGGCATGGTGGGTCAGGTCATCGTGAAGTAGGATGCGCCCCGATGCCGGCGCGTTTCCCGTGCCGGGCGCGCCCGTTCACTGCGTTGAAGGTGGCCCAAGGTGAGCGCTGACGAGGCCGTAGCCCCGGCCCAGGCGACCGAGCCCGTGGCGGACGGGGTCGCCGCCCTCGCGGTCGAAGGCGTGAGCCACAGCTTCGGCGCCAAGCGCGCCCTGGAGAACGTGGCCTTCACGGTGCATCCCGGCGAGTTCGCCGTTCTCCTCGGCCTCAACGGGGCCGGCAAGACGACGCTGTTCTCCCTGGTCACGCGGCTTTACCACAACCGTAGCGGCGCCATCCGCATCTTCGGCTCGGACGTCCGCAAGAAGCCGTCCCGGGCCCTGGCCCGGATCGGCGTCGTGTTCCAGCAGCCGACCATCGACCTCGATCTCTCGGTGTCCCAGAATTTGCGCTACCATGCGGCGCTTCACGGCATGAGCCGGCGCGCGGCGGCGGAACGACTTGAGGTCGAGCTCGGCCGCCTGGACATGGCAGAGCGGGCCGATGACAAGGTGCGCCGGTTGAGCGGCGGCCAGCGCCGCCGGGTCGAGATCGCGCGCGCCCTCATGCACGGGCCCAGGCTGCTGCTGCTCGACGAGCCGACGGTGGGCCTCGATATCCGCGCCCGCCAGGCGATCCTCGACCACGTGCGGCGCCTGTGCCGGGAGGAGGGCCTGGCGGTGTTGTGGGCGACCCATCTGATCGACGAGGTCGGCGCGCACGACCGCGTGGTGGTGCTGCACGAGGGCCGCGTGCTGGCCTTCGGCGGCGTCGCCGACGTCACCCGCGGCGCCGGCGCGGCGACGATCATCGAGGCCTTCACCACCCTGACCGGAAAGGACGGGACGTGACCGCGGTCCATTACCTGCGGTGCCTGCGCGGCATCGTCGTCCGCGAAGCCCTGCGTTTCCTTCACCAGCGCGGCCGCTTCATCGCCGCCCTGGTGCGGCCGCTGGTGTGGCTGTTCATATTCGCCGCCGGATTCCGCTCGGTGCTGGGCGTGTCGATCATTCCGCCCTATGAGACCTATGTCCTCTACGAGGTGTACATCACGCCCGGCCTCATCGGCATGATTCAGCTGTTCAACGGCATGCAAAGCTCG